>NZ_CAXFCL010000269.1:0-23059 GCF_964000955.1 uncultured Abyssibacter sp. | reverse complement strand
CTCGCCTCCCATGACGGCATCGGCCTGAGGCCGGTGGAAGGTCTGCTGGATGACGACGCCCGGGATGCGATGGTCACCGCGATGCAGGGTTTCGGCGGCATGGTGTCGTGGCGGACGGTCGCCGGTGGTGAGCAGAAGCCCTACGAAATCAACATCGCGCTGTGGGACGCCTGTCGCGGTACCGTGCATGGTGAGGACGAATGGCAGCTGGAGCGTTTCATCTGCGCCCATGCGGTGATGCTGGCGCTGGAGGGCATCCCCGGCATCTATATTCACAGCCTGCTGGGAACGGGCAACGATATCGACGGCTTGAAGCGGACCGGCCGCAACCGTTCCATCAATCGCGCGCGGTGGAACCGGGAGGCCCTGGAGACGGCGCTGGATGATCCGGAGACCTCTCACGCCCAGGTATTCGCGAGGATGACCAGGTTGCTGGAACTTCGCCGCGAACAGCCCGCGTTTCATCCGAACGCCACCCAGTTCACCCTGCAGCTTCGCGAGGGTTTGTTCGCGTTCTGGCGGCAGAGCCGGGATCGGCATCAATGCGTGTTCTGCGTGAACAATCTCACGCATGAGCCGCAGAAGCTGGCGCTGGCCGATCTGAATCTGATGCGCACCGAGCATTGGTACGACCTGATTTCCGGCCAGGACATGCCGGACGCCTGGTGCGAAATCGAACTGGCGCCCTACCAGTCGCTCTGGATTACCAATCGCCCTCGCAGCTAGCCAGCGCACGCCGCCGGAGGCGGATCGGCACTGGTGGTGTGGTCGCCCGGGATCGCCCGGCTCCGATTCAGCAGGATCTGCAGCGCTGAGCGGATGCGCGTGGTTCCGGCTGCAGGGTCGGATGATCGATGCCGAACTCATCGTGCAAGCGTCGGCGGATTGCGGTCAGCGCCGCCGGCCAGCGATCCATGTCGGCCATTTCGACATGCGCCGACAAGGCGATGGTTCGTGACGACACGGCCCAGACGTGAATGTGATGCACGTTCTCGACCGCGGCGTCGGCATCGCGCATCGCCCGTTCGATTTCACGCAGGTTCATGCCGCCCGGAACGCCCTCCATCACCACGTTCAGGGCGTTGAGCAGCAATCGTGTCGACGAGAACACGATCAGCGCGCAGACGAACAGCGAGAGCAGCGGGTCGATGGGCATCCAGTCGGTGGCGAGAATGATCAGCCCGGCCGCCACTGCCGCCAGCGAGCCCAGCAGGTCACCCATGACATGCAGCAGCGCGCCCTGGGTGTTGAGCGTCTGCTCGCCCCGGTGCAGCAACCAGGCGACCAGTATGTTGACCGCAAGCCCGAGCACGCCGACCAGCACGACTGCGGGAGCGTCAACGTTCACCGGTTCAATCAGGCGGTGAATCGCCGACCATCCGACGAGCGCGACCACGGCATACATGAACAGGACATTGATCAACGCGCCGACCAGTTCCGCCCGCTTCCACCCATAGCTCAGCCGTGGGGTTGGACCCCGGGTCGCCAGTTTCGCGGCCACGGCGCCGATCCCCAGCGCGGCGGAGTCGGTGAGCATGTGACCTGCGTCGCCGAGCAGTGCCAGCGAGTCCGCCCAGAGACCGGCAGCGGCCTCCACCGCGGCGAAGCTCAATGTCAGTGCGAGGCCCAGCCAGAGCATGCGGCCGGCGGCATGGCCGGCATGATCGTCGTGCGAGTGCGAGTGCGAGTGCGAGTGGCTCATGGCTCTCTTATGCCGTCGGAGACGACGGGACTCAAGCCATGCCGCCGAAAAGCCGGATCAGGTTTCGGCGGCCGCGGGACAATCCTGGAGCACGGACAGGCAGACGTTGCCCTCGCAGCAGTTTTCCATCAGGAACTGCATCAGTTCGTTCATGGCACGGAACTCCGGCGCGTAGAACACCCGCCGCCCGCGCTTGCGGCGGGTCACCAGGCGGGCCGTCAGCAGCGTCTTGAGATGAAACGACAGCGTGGGCTGGCTCAACCCGATCTCGGGCAACAGATCACCCACGCAGAGGCCGTCCGGCGCATGTCGGACCAGATGACGGTAGATCCGCAGACGGGTCGGTTCCGCCAGGGCCCCAAGCTGCCCGACGGCGTCGTTCAGGGTGATATCGGTGGATACGTCAGTTTTCACAAGATCCTTCACGTGACTGTGTCGCACAGTCCGATTGCCAAGAACCGCAGCTGTCGTTTCCGCCAGCAGGCTCAATCATTGCCTGACGAGCTGCCGAGCAGCGCCTCGTAGAATCCGATCATCCGCATGTACTCGCCGACGGCGATCCGCTCGTTCGTGCCGTGGATGCGATCGGCGACATCTGGTGTGTAGACGAAGGGTGCGAAGTAGTACGCATTGTCGCGAACACGCGAGTAATGCCTGTTATCCGTCGTAGCAAGGATGATGCCGCTGGCAACCGCTGCTTCGGGAAAGGTCGTGTGGATCGCCCTCCGAATTCGGTGGAAGGCGGGTGCGTCGGGATCGGATAGCGGAGGCGGATTGTTGCCGAATGCGTCCATCGGCTCGATGGTGACGCCTGGATCGTCAATGATGTCGGCGACCGCCCGGGTGACGCTGTCGATGGTCTGTCCGGGAAGAATCCGGAAATTGATCACGGCGGTGGCCCGCGAGGGCAGCACGTTGTCCTTGACCCCGGCTCGCAGCATGGTTGGAGCCGTGGTCGTGCGGATCAGCGCATTGGTGGTCCGGCTCGCCGCGAGGCTGTCCAGCAGGATTGGTTCGAGCAGCCAGCGGTTGGCGATGGCAAAGCGGTTGAAGCTGCCCATGTGCGGCGCCAGCTGGTCGAGCATGGTGCCGACCGGGTCGATGATGCGCGCCGGCAGGGGCTGCGCATCCAGTCGGGCAAGCCCGCGCGCCAGACGGCCGATGGCGGTGTCGCGTGAGGGTGTGGAGCTGTGCCCGGCATCACCCGTCGCCGTCAGTCGCAGCGACGCATAGCCTTTTTCACCCACCATCACCGAAGCGATCGGGATATCCACGCCGGCCACCAGATCGCGGGTGATCGCGCTGCCCTCGTCCAGGGTGAATTCGGCATGCACGTCACGCTGTTCCAGCAGTTCCGCCATGCGTTGGGCGCCGTGGGTACCGCCGGTCTCCTCGTCGTGGCCGAAGGCGAAGTAAACCGTCTGCTCGGGCACGAAGTCACGCATCAACAGGCGTTCGATGGCCTCCAGCTGCGCCCAGACGCTGGCCTTGTCGTCCAGCGTGCCGCGGCCCCAGATGTAGCCTTGCGATGCCTGTCCGGAGAACGGCGGATGGGTCCAGGCGGCCTCGCTGCCCGGCTCGATGGGGACGACGTCCAGGTGACCCAGCAACAGGATCGGCGCGCGTTCCGGATTCCTCCCCTCCCAGGTGAGCAGCAGACTGTGGTCGGAGATGATTTCGGCGTTCAGCGTCTCGAACACGCCGGGAAACTGTGATCGCATCAACGCGTGCAGTTGATCGAAGTGCCCGGGAGCGCCACCCGCCGAGTCCAGCGAGATCGTCGGGACACGCACGGCCTCGGCGAGATGTCGTACCGCGGCGGTGTCGATGGTCGGCGGTGGCGGAGCGGCGGTCGGCGTATAGGCCGCGCGCAGCTGGAACGTGTTCCAGGCCATGATCAGGGCCAATCCGCCCGACAGGACCAGCACGACCGCCAGAACGCACCGCCAGAATGCTCGGAACTGCATGCCTTTCCCTTTCGAAGGTTTCGCGGGAGTCTACGGCCCCGCTAGACCGAAATCACGGCTTGCCGGAACGCAGGGCCGATGCGCCCACGGGCACCGCCGGTTTGGGGTTGTGGGCGGCGTCCAGCGCGTCGATGGCCTCGCCGATTTCCTGCTGATAGCGCTCGAACTGGTCCGGGTCCAGGTCGGGCGGCACGAAGATCGGTGGACCGTAGTGGACGTCGATGCGTGTGAACGGCTTGGGCAGGCGGAACCGGTCCCAGCTTTTCAGTGACCAGTAGCGCTTCGGCAGCGGCAGGTAGGGAATGATCGGCAGGCCCGTGCGTCGCGCCATGTCGACGATGCCCGGTTTGCAGACGTGCGCGGGGCCACGCGGGCCATCCACCGTCAGCGCGCCCGGCAGGCCGTCCTGCAAGCGCTCGATCATGTCGGCCTTCGCGGCCTGCCCGCCCTTGTCCCGTTCCCTGCTGCGGGAGCTGCCCCGCGCGACGACATGGCCGAGTCCTTCGCAGAGCTGGGTGACCGGATCGCCGTCCCGGGACTTGGACACGATGACGACATGCCGGCGGCCGGTTTGCGCGAGGATGCCGGCGAACAGATTCTGGTGCCAGATCGCGAGCAGATAGCTGGCATGGCCGCCGGGTCCGCGAAGACCCGGGCGGCCGTCATATCGAAACCGGTAGGTCGCGAAGAGCAGGCGTATCACGGCCTGAAGCAGCCAGCCTGCAAGCGAATTGAGCATCGGATGGTCCCCGCCGATACCCCGATGCCCTTACGCCTGCATCGAATCCGGCATGCACCTGGTGAAGGCGCGCTGATGAACTGGATCGGTGGCGTCCCCTGCCCGCCGATTGAGGCCGCACTCTACCGTGACGCTGCCGGTATCGCGAACCCGGTCTGCCAGGCGGCGGACTTAGCGCGGTTTGCGGTAGTGGAGAATGCCCCAGTCCAGCGCGCCCTTTCCTCCGGCGGTCACCCAGTGTTGCAGGCCGTTGGTCATCCGGTCGATGTAGTCCGGCGAGACCAGTCTGGTGAGTTCGGAACGTCGTGCGGTCAACTCCCGATGGACGCTGCCGTAATGTTTGGCGATGGCATCCGGCATCCGTTCCAGCGCCACCGTCGTCCAGCCCAGCTCGCGGGCGTAGCGCTCGTACTTGGCCACCGATCCCATGGATGGCAAGTGAATGCGCGCCAGCACCGGAGCGAGTACGTCCGGGTCGACGGCCGCCTGCTGCATCGGGTCGGTGAAGATGAACTCACCGCCGGGGCGCAGCACGCGATCGACCTCGCGGAACACGATATCGCGCTTGGCGCTGTGCAGGATGGAATCCTGGCACCAGACCACATCGTAGGACGCATCCGGGAACGGCAGTTCCTCGAAGCTGCCGTCGATCACGTCGATCAGCCTGTCCAGGCCCTGCTCCGCGTTCATCTCGCGGGCGCGGCGATTCTGTACCGGGCTCAGGTTCAGCGCGGTGACGTGACAGCCGATCTCCCTGGCGATCACCCGGGCCGAACCACCATAGCCGGCGCCGATGTCCAGCACCCGGCTGTCCGGCGTCAGGTTCAGCGCATCGAGCATGCGCCGCACCGTGCGGTGGCTGGCGTCGCGGATGGGTTCTTCGTCGGACTCGTAGATGCCGACGTGGATGTCTTCCCCGCCCCAGACGTGGAAGTAGAAGTTGTCCGCGTCACTGCTGTCGTAATAGTCGCGGGTGGTGTCCACGACGGCTTGCTGATTGGCGCTCATGGTCGGCCTCAGTCCTCGTCGGGATGGTGTTTTTCGGCGATGTGGATATAGAAGTCCGGGTCATCCTGCCGATAGGTTTCCTGGAAATCGGCCGCGGTGGTGACGTTCTGGAAGCCGACCTCGTGCATCAGTCGCGTCACGTAGTCCTTGCGTAGCGGGAACATGTTCAGGTGGTACTGCGAGCCGTCCGGGAAGCTGTAGCGGAATCGGGCGAGCCCGTCGTCGCAATGCTCCGGTTCGGCGCGCACGTTGTCGCCGCAGTAGTAGTACTGATGCTTCGACTTGAAACCATCGTCCAGGATCATGTCGTAGTTGCGCTGATCCAGGATCAGCACTCCGTCATGCCGCAGCGCCGCGTAGAACTCGGCCAGGGCCTTGCGCCGGTCGCGTTCGGAAAACAGGTGGGTGAAGGAGTTGCCCAGGCAGATGACCGCGTCGTATTTGCCGTGGACGTCACGGTTGAGCCAGCGCCAGTCCGCGAGCACGGTGCGCAGCACGTGGCCACGGTCGCGCCCGTTGGCGAACGCCATCGCCAGCATTTCCGCGCTGCCGTCGGCGGAAACGACTTCGAAGCCGGCTTCACGCAGACGCACGGAGTGGAATCCGGTGCCCGTGGCCACATCCAGCACCTTCTTGGCGCCCCGCGCCTTCAGGGCTTCGATGAAAAAGTCGCCCTCGCTGGCGGACCGGGCGTCCCAGTCGATCAGCTCATCCCATTTCTCGACGAAACTCTGGACGTATTCGGTTTGATACTTGTCGGTTTGTCGCACCTGGAGGGGATCCGCTCCATAGTCTTGTTGTGTGGGTGCGACGGGCGTTTCTTCGGTGACATCCGTCATGCCTTGTACTCCTTGGCTTGTGGTCAGACGCAGGGCCGGAATGCGCGAACCCGGGCGTCTGACGAAGCGTTGGGCCGAGTTACGCATGACGCCGCATTCGATGCGACGGATTGACGGAGCGAGTTGTGCTGATGAGGCCGAACCAGAGCCGGCGGCGATGTCCCCGATCGCTCACTGGGGGCTCGCATTGCATCAGGCAGCGTGCGGTATCGGTCGCGACGACTGCCTCGCGTTACCCTAACGCATACTCGGTCGAGTTTCAGATTGGCTGATTCGGACTGAACTCTTCCCGGCGGATACCACGACAGGACCAAGAACATGCAGCGGGCGCAGTGCAACATCCGTGATGTCGACATCTCCTACCTGGACTCCGCACCGGGAGACAGCACGCGGCCGGCCGTGCTGCTCCTGCACGGATTTCCCGATTCCGGGGCGATGTGGATGGCGCAGATCGATGCCCTGCACGGCGCCGGTTTTCGCGTGCTGGCGCCGGATGCCAGGGGGTACGGACAGTCGCAACTGACCACCCGGGTCGAGGAATCGGCGCTGGATCGCATCGTCGGGGATTTCTGCGGCCTGCTCGATGCACTGGAGATCGAGGCCGCGCATGTGGCGGGTCACGACTGGGGGGCGGTGTTCGCCTGGGGGCTGGCGGGGCTGCAACCCGAACGCGTCAGGCGTCTGGTGGCCATGTCGGTTGGGCATCCCGGAGCCTATGCGCGGGCCGGCGTGGAGCAGAAGTTGCGCGCCTGGTACGCCTTCGCGTTCCTGATCCCCGGCTTTGCCGAGCGCCTGCTTCCCTTCGCGGACTGGCGGCTGCTGCGCTCCGGGTTCACGGCGCATCCGACCCCCGACGAGGTCAGGCGGGAGATGTCCCGTCCCGGACGGCTGACCGCGGCGCTGAACGTTTACAGGGCCAACGCCCGGTTGTTGATGAGCGAGCCCCTGCCCTCGGTCCGGGCCGACACGCTTGGGATCTACAGTTCCGGCGACGCGTTTCTTACCGCGAGGCAGATGCGCGAGTCCGAACGCTACGTGCGAGGCACCTGGCGCTACGAGCAACTGAGGGGCGGCCACTGGATGCCGCTGGAACAGCCGGACCGGATCAGCGAGTTGCTGATCGAGCATTTCAGCGGGTGACCATGCGGCTGATCTGATCGCTGCAATATCGCTGTCACATAGCTCGGTCAGCCTCTCACCCTGATTTCCGTCAGGGTTGAGCCTCCACTTGACCGTCATGCAGGCAGCCTTTCGCCGCAGCCTTCGAGTCCACGCGAAGATTCTGGTCTCCGCGCTCACGTCCGACCCCGCTGCTCCCCGCACCCCCGCCCGCCTCGCCCGGCTGGCATTGCTGACGCCGCCCTATCTCGCGCTGCAAACCGCGCACTGGATCGGTTTTGCGCTGGACGAACTGCTGCACGCGGACTACCGCGAGCTTTCGGTGGACCGGCCGCTGTTCGTACTGGGCATTCCTCGCAGCGGAACCACGTTCGTGCACCGGACGCTGACCCATGACACGGATTTCACGACGCTGAGCACCTGGGAGGCCGTGCTGGCCCCGTCGATCGTCGAACGACGCTTCTGGCTCGCGCTGGGTCGTCTCGATGCGCGGCTCGGTGCCCCGGCCTCGCGGCTGATTCACGCACTGGTGCAGCGGCTGGCCGCGGATCTGGACGACATTCATGCCGTTGATCTCGACGCCGCCGAGGAGGACTACCTCGCCCTGCTGCCGGCCGCGGGCTGCTTTCTCGTGGCCCTGGGATTCCCGCAGTGCGACGAGCTCTGGAACCTGGCGGACTTCGACCAGACGATGGCGGACGAGGACCGGCGCATCCTGCTCGACTTCTACCACGCCCTGCTGCAGAAACATCTCTACGTGCGCGGGAGTGACAAGCGTCTGCTGTCCAAGAACGCGGCGTTCGCGAGCTGGGCAGTGGCGCTGGCGGAACGCTATCCCGATGCGCGCTTCCTGATCTGCGTTCGCGAGCCGGTGCGAGCGCTTAGTTCGCAGCTCTCCTCGATCGCGTCCGCCAGGGCATTGCTGGGATCCGATCCTGACGGAACCGTGTTTCCCGCCCGGTTCCAGGCGCTTTATCGCGGGGGCCTGCAAACCCTGCGCATGGCCATCGAGAGTGATCCCGCGCGCTTCGCGCCGGTGGAACTGACCGAATTGCAGCGCCGGCCCGCGGCGACACTGCGCAAGGCCCTGCGCCATCTGGGTGAAACCGTCTCCGGCGCGATGACGCGGGCGCTGGAAGACGCCGACCGCGAGGCGGCCGCCTACCGCAGCGCGCATGCGCATCAGATCGACCAGTTCACTCTGGATCGCCAGTCGATCCGGGACGACATGCAAGACGACTACGACGCGATTCGCGCCCTGGGCGAGACGCGCTGGAAAGAGGTGTCCTGATGACCGCTACGCACGCAACCTTCCTGCCCGAGCAATCCGGGGAACGGACGCATCCCGCACGCCGGCTGCGCGTCGCGTTCTTTTCGGACTCGGTGGCCGAGCGCAACGGCGCCGGCACCTACTATCACGACCTGCTGCCGCAGTTGAAGGACATCACCGCCGGCGTGCGGATGTTCCAGCCCTCCGACAAGTTTCGCGTGACCCGGCTGACTGTGCCGATGCCGGGCGATCCGACCCAGCGCCTGCTCACCCCGAACGTGCCGCGACTCTGGCGGGCGTTCAGTCACTTTCGGCCGGATGTGGTGGTCTCGATCACGCCCGGTCCGTTCGGGTTGCTGGGGCATGCCCTGGCCAAGCGTCATGGTTGCGGTCAGCTGGTCGGATTTCACACCCAGTTCGAGGAGTTGTCGCGGCTGTACTGGAATCCGCTTTCGCGGCGGGTTGCCAACAGCTACCTGACCACGGCCAACCAGGTCCTGTGCCGGGGCGCGCACGCCACGCTGGTCAACAACCGTGGGCTGATTCCGACCGTGCGCCGGCTCGGCGCCAACCTTGCCGCCGTCGTGGGCACTCCGCTCCCGGTGGATTTCATGCGCGAGCCGGTGGTGCCGGTCCGCTCGCAATTGCGGCAGGTGCTGTTCGCCGGCCGTCTTGCGCCGGAAAAGAATCTGAAGGCCGTGGTCGATGCCGCCAGCGCCTGCCCGGATGTTCAGTTCGCGATCGCCGGGGACGGCCCGCTGCGTCGCGAGCTGCAACGCGATACCCGTGAGCTGGACAATGTCCATTTCCATGGCTGGCTGGATCGTCGCGAGCTCCGCCTGCTGATGGATGAATCCGATCTGCTGCTGCTGCCGTCCCGACTGGAAACCTTTGGCTCGATCGCGCTGGAGGCGATGGCCCGGGGCCGCCCCGCCCTGGTCGCGGCCGGCGCGGGCATCCACGAGTGGAACACGCTGAAGGATGGCCTGATCACGCTCCACGAGGGTGAGGCGATCGCGGACAAGATCCGCTCGCTGCGCGAACAGAGCGTGCAGACACGGCGGGCCCGTTCCGATCGGGCACGGGTGGCTGCCGAGCGCCTCAACGGTGACACCATCACCGAATGGGGCGACATGATTCTCAAGGCCGCCCGCGCGCCGCGATGAGTCATGACGCTGCGATGCCGACGGCGATGCTGTCGGTGCATGACGTCATGCCGCGAACGCTGTCGGCGGTGGCGGAGGTGCTGGCGCTCATTGAAGAGCTCGAACTGGTCCGCCCCACCCTGCTGATCGTGCCCGGGCTGGGCTGGAAGGCTGACCAGCTTGAGCAACTCCGGGCCTGGGCGGCGCAGGGTTATCCGCTGGCCGCCCATGGCTGGATTCATCGCGCCCGGCGCGTTCGCGGATTCCGGCATCGTGTGCATTCGGCGCTGATCTCCCGCAATGCCGCGGAACATCTGGCCTTGAGCCGCCAGCAGCTGCTGGCCCTGATGCGCCGCTCCTATCACTGGTTTGCACGTGTCGACCTGCCCCGGCCGTCGCTTTACGTTCCGCCGGCCTGGGCGCTGGGGGATCTCAGTCTGCAGGATCTGAACCGGCTCCCCTTCGATACGGTCGAGGTCACCCAGGGCCTGATCGATACCCGGACGGGGCGGACACGTCTGATGCCTCTGGTGGGCTTCGAGGCCGACACGGCGGCGCGGGCCCTGGCGCTGTCCGCGTGGAATCGCTCCCAGATCGCCGTCGCGCAGCGCATGCGGCAGCCGCTGCGCGTCGGCATCCATCCGAACGATTTGTCGCTCAGGCTGGCTGAGCCGCTGCGCCAGCTCCTGCGGGATCTGGCCAATCAGCCCGCCAATCGCGTCGACACCCGGCGATCCGCGGCCTGATCCGCGTCGTACCGGCGTTGCTCAGTTGTAGCGATTGCGCTGCGCCGGGTCGTCGCTGTGGTACTCGACCAGTTCCCACTCGAAGCCGGCGCGATCGTAGTAGTACGCACGGCTGCGATACCGCTCCCGTTCGGTGGTGTAGCTGACGTCATACCCGTCCGCGTCGAGGCGTTCGGTGATCCGGTCGATGCCTGTGACCACCAGTCCGATGTGGTTGACGCCGATGTTGGTGTAGGTCGGTCGAGCGGGTTTCGGTTCGATGCCGACATGCGGTTCCTGGAGCGCGATGTAGAAATCGTCGTTGCCGATGTGCGCCCAGCGATAGCCCCGCTCCGAGATGGCATCGATTCGCGTACGGAAATCCGGTGCGACCACCGCGAGGAATTCGGTGGCGGCGTCAATATCCGGGACGGTGATGTTGGCGTGTTCGAGTCGGGTCATGAGACTCCCTCCTTTGTGGTGTCCCCGCACTCCGCGGTGACTGGTGAGGGAGTCTCGATCCTCAAGTAATGTTGAGGTCAAGCATTTTTGGTCATCGGGTGTCGGAACGGTCGATCGCCCGACGTTCCTGCAGCCACAGCAATCCCAGCAGCAGATTCCCGAGCAGGCTGGCCGCGAGTACCAGGACCAGTCCCTGTGGCCATGCATGGGCGGCCCGCGGTGCGTCCGCCGCCGGCGTTTGCTTCGCTCCGCCAACATTGACGACCTGCCGGACAGCGTGACCCTTGCCGTCCCGGACCTCCAGGCGCCAGCTTCCCGGCCGGTCCGGGGCGAACGCGAACACGCCGCGCGCGTCGGTGCGGCCCGTCTGGAAGCTGGACTGCTCGTCCGGACGAAAGACCGTGACATCGGCCCCGGCGACGGGCTCACCGAGGCTGTATTCGAAGCTGAACGCACGAAGTTCGCCGTCATAGGGCCCGAAATGAGCGCCGTGGGCGTGCACAGGGGGGCTTGAGGCGAGCATCAGCGCCAGCAGGAGCATGACGCGCCTGATCGGACGGCGGTGGCGGATACGGTTCATCATCGGGATATCACCAAGGCATCAGGGATTGGTTGGTCATGCGCTCAAGGCACCAGATCATGCCGATCAAAGCGACCAGCAAAGAGCCCGGAATCAGCACCCCGTACTGGTAGATGCGGCTGTGGCGCAGCAGGAACGCGGCGGGCAGGAAGAGCGCGGCAACGATGATCTGCGCACCTTCCACCCCCAGGTTGAAGGCCAGCAGTGACAGCGCGAGCGAGGTGGCCGAGAGCCCGAGATCGCTGAGCACGCTGGCATATCCGGCGCCATGGATCAGGCCGAAGCCGAATGCGACCAGCCACAGGCGTCGCCGGACGATCGGAAGCAGATTGTTCAGCGCCGCGAACACGATGGTCAACGCGACGGCGGACTCCACCCAGCGGGACGGCAGATCGACAAGCCCCAGCGTGGCCAGCGACAGCGCCGCGAAGTGCGCGAGGGTGAAACTGGTGACGACGAGCAGAACCTCGTGGACCACCGTGCGGGCATCGGGTGCGGGCACGAAGCCGCCGGCTTCCCGACGGACCACCAGTGGCAGCAGCAGCCCCGCCAGGAACAGCAGATGATCCAGGCCGATCCAGACATGCCAGAGACCTTCCAGCAGGTATTGCCAGGCCACCCGCAGCGGTCGGGTCTCACCCAGATCGAAGGCCAGCTCGCGCCGGGCCGGCGAGAAGATCGCGGATTCCACCCGCCCGCGCCAACCCAGCCGCAGCAGCCCGCGGTGCTGGGCGTCGCGCTGGAACAGCAGGTCGTAACGCAGCACCAGTCGCGGGTTGTATGTCGGACAGTCGCCCCTGAGGGTGATCGCGGCGTAGCGGCCGTCGGTGTGGTCCGCGATGCGCAGATCGACCGGATCGAGCGTGCAGGTCTGTCCGGCCATGGATACCTGCAGATGAGACAGTGCGTGGCTGGTGATGGCGTCTTCGCGCTGCCGCACCTCGCCCCAGGTGATCCTGCGGTCCGCGTCGGCATCCAGCCCGATTGCGAGTTCCAGGTCGCGCAGTGCGATATCCCACTGCCCGGTTACCGACCGGCCGGACAGTTCCAGCGAGAGATAGCTGTCGCTGGGCTTGTGGGCCAGCGCCTGACCACAGGTCATCAGCAGCGCCACCGTGAGCAGGGTTCTGATCATGCCGCGGACAGCGCCTCGTCGAGTTCCAGCAACAGGCGTTCGACGCGAACATCCTGCAAGCCGGTGGCGCGGACGAAGGTGATGGCCGGCTCGGCCGCCGACGGATTGACCGCCAGTGCCGCCCGAAGCAGCAGCACCGCGTCAGCGGGTTCCTTTTGCGTCGCCCAGTTGCGTTGCGCCAGCCACAGCGCGTCGGCGGGCCGATTATCGACGTCCAGCGCGAAGCGGGCATGCTCGCGCAGATGGACCTCATCGCCCCGGCGCTGACTGGCGGCGAAGCGCCGTCGCAGCGTGTCGGCCATCTCCCCCGCAGCCGGGTGTTGCAGATGCCGGGCCGCGATCGCGCGGCGCAGTAACAGTGCGTCGCTTTGTGGATACGGCTTGAGACGGGCATCCACCGCGCGATGCCGACCCTGTTCCAGCATGAAATCGGCCCAGGCGGACAGCAGATAACCGTCGAATTGATCCGCCTCGCGGGCGAGCTCCAGTCCGTTCTCGAAGGCCTCGGACGCCAGCGTCGATTGTCCGAGTCGCCAGGCGATCTCGCCGCGGATGGTCAGTGCCCAGCGCCGCAGATGCGGGGCGCTGGCGGCGGCCTCCCCCTGCAGCAGACGGTCCATCGTGCTCAGCGCCTCCGATGCCTTGCCGGTCAGCGACGCGATATCGGCCAGACAGGTCCCGCTGACCAGCGTTTCCGCCAGAGTCAGCAGTGCGGCGCAGGCCTTGTGCGCGTTGGCGAGCTGTCCGGTGACGCGCTCGATGACCGACAGGGTCAACCAGGCTTGCGGATTGCGGGGATCGCGCTCCAGCACCTGCTGCAGATCCGCCTTCGCGAGGTCAAAGGCGTGCCGTCGCTGGCTTAGCTGCGCGCGAATCAGCAGGATGTCGGTCGGCGCCTGCGGATCGTCCTGCCAGATTGAAATGGCGGCCTGCGCATAGCCGTTGTAGCGAGGGTCATCGGTTTGCCGGGCCAGCGCGATATAGCGTTCGGCGAGCTCGGTGCGCAGCTCGATGCTCTCGGGCCGCCGCCCCACCGCCTGCTGGAGCTGCCGGATGTCCTCGGTCAACGCCGGATCGGTGTCCGGAAGAGTCTCCAGAACCGTCTCCGGCGACGCCGGCGTGTAAGGCTGCGCGCACAGCCACCCGGGCGCGATCAACGCGATCGCGGCCAGCCAACGCAAATCAGGCACAGGTGCTCCCGGTCCAACCAGTCGTCAGTTCTCCCGGCCCGACGCGCTGACGTCAAGCCCCGGCTTGCCACGACTCCCAGGAACGCGCCGAATGCCGTCGGGCATCCGGCGCGTTGCGTTCAGGAGTCGGGCAGCAGATCGCCGTATACGTCGGCGTCGGGGTTTTCGTTGAACACCAGACCCAGCCCGTTGATGTCGATGGGGTCCGAGACCTCGTCGGTCTGGGTGGCGATCAGGTTCAGCACCTGTTGGTCACCGGCCAGCGGCTGGTCGTTGGGGCCCGGATCAGGCTCCGGATCGGGTTGCCCGGCCGGCGGCGTGTCCGCGCCGATGTCGATGCTGGTCTCGGAACCGCAGCCGCCCAGCGCGAGCGCGCCGACGGCCACCAGGCCGGAGAGAATGAAATGTCGCATGGTGATCGTCTCCTGGATTACCGCGAACCCGGCAGCGGGGTGCGCAGGTACGGGAAGCTGCTGTCGAACTGGGAGGCATCGGAGGCCGACTGGTCGGTCAGCGGTGCGTCACCCACCGGCGCGTCGTCCGGCCCGCAGCCGAACACGGCGGCGTTGTCCAGCTCGCACAGCGCGCCCATTGCCACGCGCAGCGCGGCATCGACGACGTCGTCACCCGGACGGCGACCGTTGGGGAATCCCGCATTGTCGCCACCCAGTACGCCCAGCGGCGACTGCGAGCTGGAGGGCACCGGCGCGGTCGTGGTGTTCAGCCGCAGCTGCTCGGACAGGACGGTGCCGCTACCCAGAGGGCCGCCTGCGCCGGCGGCGGGCTGGTTCAGCCCCGGCACGCCGGTCAGGAAGGCGACCGCGAGATCCGCGCGGGGGAAGGCGTTCGGAGCGAGATCGGCGTTGGCGTCACCAGTAACCGGCTCGGCGAACAGGATTTCCAGCAGTTCCGGCAGCGTCGGCGTCAGCACGTACTTGGCGAACTGAGCGTCGTCCTTGGGTTCGCTGGCGTTGAAGCGGTTCTTGTCGTCGATGCCGATGACCACCTCGTTGACCAGGGGCGATCCGAGTCGGGACACCTGGGTCCACGGGCCGCCCTCGACGGTCTCGTCCACGGTGCCCGGCGCGACCGAATTGTCGGTATCACTCTGCGGGAACGGGTTGGCGACACGGGCCTGGCGCAGGCTTGCGGTGGTCCAGGCGCCGATCACCGGATCATCACCGGCCGTCAGACAGCTGGCCGGCAACTCCAGTGCGATGCTGGTGATGTTCTTGTCGCCAATGGTGTTCGGCACGGCGTCGGGCGCGCCCAGGGGGTTCAGGTTCACGAGATCGAAGACCTGACCCAGGTTGACCACGAAGCCCTCCTTGCGCTGGCCGACGAAGACCTTGCCGTTGGCCTGGCAACCCGGCACGGCAATTTCCCAGATGTGGGCATTGGCGTAGGCCTGGTAGTCGGCAAAGGTCTTGGTGCCGATGTAATCGGTGGGCTTGCGGAAGCTGCTACCGCCGGTGGTCACGTTGGTGGCCGCCTGCGCGCTGCCACCACGGCGATCGCCGTTGACGACGGTCACGGTGTAGGTTTCCTCCAGGTTCAACGCGCCGGTGTCGCCCGGATTCGGGCCGATCCCGCCCGCCTGGATCAGCGGAATCGGGACCAGTTCGCCATCCGGCCCGACCGGCAGCGAAATGCCCTTGAGGGTGTTGGTGAAGCGGAACTGGAAGGTCAGATCCTCGACGTTGTCGCCATTGTTGTCGACATGGATCTCGTACAAGGCCTTGTCGTCCAGCGAGAAGTAGTTCGGGCCGCCATAGGCATCCTGCAGCGGAAGATAGTTCGCGATCAGGGTCACGAATCCGGACCGACCCTCCTCGTAACTGTTGAACAGGTAGAAGTCGGTGCCATCCACCTTGGGCGTTTCGGTGATTGCCGGTGCCTCGCGATGGCTGGATGCATGCAGCAAGCTGGCCGAAGCCAGCAGCGCCAGTCCGGCTGTGGCCACGGTGCCGGTTCCATGGATTGATCGCATTTGTCGCGTCCCCTGCGTGAGTTGTCTCCTGAGGTTCGTGCGGGGCCGCGGGATGGATGCAGCGCTCGCGGGAGCTCGCGCCGGGCCGATGGCAGAATGCGCCCATGAGCGCCACCGTGCTGATCATCGAGGACGACATGACCCTGCGTGAGGGGCTGCGCGAGGCCATGACCCAGGCCGCGCATGCGGTGATCGTCGCGGCGACCGCGCGTGAGGGGTTGGAGCGGTTGCGCAACGAGGAGCCGGCATTGCTGGTGCTTGATCTCGGGCTGCCCGATCAGGACGGGTTGTCGGTGCTGCGCGAGCTGCGGCGTGACGGCTACCTGCTGCCGGTGCTGCTGCTCACGGCACGCGGTGATCCTCAGGCCCGGGCGGACGGCCTGGACGCGGGCGCCGACGACTATCTGGTCAAGCCCTTTCATCTGGTCGAATTGCAGGCCCGGGTCCGTGCCCTGCTTCGGCGTGCGGTGAACACCGGCGCTTCCGACACAACCAGCCCGCTGGTGGTCGACCCGGATCGGCGACGAGTCCGGTTTCGTGATGACTGGATCGAGCTGACCCAGGCGGAATGCGCGGTGTTGCAGGTGATGCTGGGACGGCGCAACGCCACCTGCGCGCGGGCGCAGCTGGAATCGGCACTGGCCCGTCCCGGTCGCCCGGCCGGCAGCAATGCGCTGGATGTTCACATTCACCGGTTGCGACGCAAGCTTGCGCCGGAACTGATTCGTACCGTTCATGGGGAGGGTTACCGGCTGGTGACCGGCGACGGCACGTGAACTCCATCCAGGCCCGCCTGCTGGGTCGCCTGCTGCCGGCGCTGGTGGCCGTGCTGCTGGTGTTCGGCGCGGCGCTCTACCTGCTGACCAGTTCGCAAGTCCGCCGATTGCTGGACGCCGAGCTGGTCGAGCGCGCCTGGGTGCTGGCGCAGTGGACGGTCGGCGAGCCCCGGTCCCGGGACGTGATCGTGCCCGGCCGTGTCGAACGCGAACTGCGCTACCTGGTCGCCCGCATGCACCGGATGGGACTGCCTCGTGGCGCCTCGGGCGCGACGTCCACCATCGAGTACCAAATCCGGCTGGACGCGCTGCCGGAACCACTGCATTCCGACGGCATGCCGTCCTGGGATCGGTCCGAAATCGGCTTCGCCCGCGCGGACATCGACGGGCAGCAATGGCATATGTACACGCTGGAGTACGGCTCGCCGAAAGCCGTGGTCACCGTTGCCGAGCGGCAGGCCTGGCGGCGGCAGGTGGTCCGCGCGGCATTGCTGGCACCGGTGCTGGGCAGCCTGCTGCTGGTGCTGCTGGTCGTCCTGATCGTCTGGCTGCTGGTTGGCTCAGGCCTGAAGCCCGTGCGCCTGATGGCCGAACGCCTGGAATCGCGGGATGTGGACGACCTGGCCCCGGTGGATCTGACGGCGCCAGCCGAAATCGCGCCGCTGGTTCGCGCGCTCAACGCTCTGCTGGACCGGCTGCGCAGGCGCCTGCACCAGGAGCGCCTGTTCACGGCCGCGGCGGCGCACGAACTGCGTACGCCCCTGGCGGGCATTCGCCTGCAGGCGGAGCTAGGCCTCGGTCACGCTGACGCGCCCCGCCGCGAGGTGCTCCAGACCATTGTCGCGCGCAGCACGCAGGCCGAACGCGTGCTCGACCAGTTTCTCCAGCTCGCCGCGCTGGACGATGCGACTCGATCAGGGCTGGATCGCCGCCCGCAACGCCTGCGCGGCTTGATCGACGCCGCCTGCGATGCGCTGCGTCCGGCGGCCGACGCCACCGCGATCGCGCTTTGCGTCGATGCGGACGAAACGCTGGAGTGGTCCCTGGAGCCGCTGAGCATCGGTGTACTGCTGCGGAATCTGTTGGACAACGCGATTCGCTACACGGACGCCGGCGACACGATCCGGATCAGCGCCCGCGCCGGAGAAACATTGATGATCGAGGTCTGTGATTCCGGCCCCGGTATCGCGTCCGAGCGAATCGAGCTCCTGATCGAGCCCTTCCACCGCGGTCACGGTCAGGATCGGCACGGAACCGGACTGGGCCTGGCGATCGTCCAACGCGTGGCGAACCTGCACGGCGGTGAACTGCAACTGGGACCGGCCCACGATGGCCGTGGCCTGAGCGTGCGCGTGCGAATTCCCGGCGTTCGCGGCCCCGGCTCTTAATGACTGCTTAAGAAGCGCCGGACACACTGCGCCGGACTCTCGCGGGAGTCCATATCGGGAACTGGGGAATCGGAACATGACGTTGAGAACCGCCGTCGCGCTGACGTGCATGGCCTGGTGTGCTGCGGCAGCAGCACAGGTCGAAGCAACCGGATCACCGCTGGAGCTGGACATGCTCGAGGTGACTGGAACCCATCTGGATCGCGAAGCCGGCATGGATCCGCTGGTGAGCTTCGACAACGCCGCCATTCGTAACTCCGGCCACGTCACGCTGGGCGAGTTTCTGCAGGCGCTGCCCATGATGAGCGGATCGCCGCTGAACACCTCGGTGAATCAGCGCGGCAGCGGCGGCGGTTTGTCCCGTGGCATCGAGTCGGTGGAACTGCGTGGCCTGGGGCCGCAGCGCACGCTGGTGCTGCTCAACGGCCGACGCATGGTTGCCGGCGGCAACGGCACGGCCGGCATTGTCGACCTGGCCAGCATTCCGGTGGCGCTGATCGAACGGGTCGAGATTCTGACCACCAGCGCGTCGGTGGCCTATGGCGCCGATGCCATCGCCGGCGTGGTCAACGTAATCACGCGCCGTCAGACCGATGGCGTGGAGCTGTCCGCCAGGGCCAGTCAGACCGATTCCGGTGACGGCGAAACCTTCGACTTCAGCGCGGTCAGTGGCGGCCGCTACGGCAATACCAGCCTGCTCGGCGGACTGTCGCTATTCGATCAGAGCGCGGTGGGGCGTGGCGAGCGTGATTTCTCGTCGCAGTGGCTCACGGTCGACGGGCCGGACAACACGATCGTGCCCACCGGCAGCTCCGCGCCTCCGAACGGGCGCTATCGCACCTCCGACGGCAACGTCACGCTAATCGACGGTGAGAACGGGGATTCGTCGGATGATTTCCGCCCGTTCATCAACGACGGCCCGGACACCGATCGGTTCAACTTCAACCCCTTCGAGGATTTGATTCAGGACTCGCGGCGCATTTCCGCGTTCGGCTCGCTGCGCCATGACCTGAGCCCGACGCTGTCGCTGTTCGCCGAGGCGCTGTTCCAGCAACGGGATTCAGACACGCAGATCGCCCCCCTGCCCCTGTTCACCAACCGCCTCAGCGGCGTGACCGTCTCCGAGGACAACGTCTACAACCCGTTCGGCGAGGAGATCAGCGATGCCCGCCGGCGCCTGATCGAGGGTGGCCCGCGGCGCTTCGCGCAGGACAACCAGCTCTGGCGCATCGCCCTGGGAGCCGACGGCCTCGTCGCGGACTGGCGCTGGGAGACCTACCTCACCTACGGCCGCAACGAGATTGAACAGCGGCAGAGCGGTGACCTGCGTGCCGACCGTGTCGCCCTGGCGCTGGGTCCGTCGTTCATCAACGGTGAAGGCGTGGCGACCTGCGGAACGGAATCGGCCCCGATCGCCGGCTGCGTGCCGCTGAACATCTTCGGCGGTCCGGGCTCCATCACCGAAGACATGCTCAGTTACGCGGGCATCGCCGATCTGATCGATCAACAGGAAAGCGAGGAAACCACGCTGGGCTTCGATTTGCGTCGCGAGCTGTTCCAGCTTGCGGCCGGGCCGGTACCGTTCGCGGCGGGGCTGAGCTTCCGCGATGCCAGCGCCGAGGATCGTCCGGACCCGCAGACCCGGGCCGGCAACACCACCGGCGCCGCGCGTCAGGTCACCGAGGGTGATTTCGACAGCCGCGAGCTGTTCGCCGAGATCGGGCTGCCGCTGGCGGCCGGTCGCCCCGGCGTGCACGCCCTGAATCTGGAACTGGGCCTGCGCGCGGTCGACTACTCGAATTTCGACGCTGAGACGGTGTTCGACATCAGTGCGCTGTACCAGCCGATCCCGTCCGTGACCATCCGCACCGGTTACGCCGAGGCTTTCCGCGCGCCGACGGTTGGGGAGCTGTTCGGCGGTGTCACCGAGGCCAATCCCATCGTCGAGGACCCCTGCGCGGATTTTTCGGGGTTGAACCAGACGGAAATCGATCGCTGCGTCGCTCAGGGCGTGCCGGCCGACGGCAGCTTCGACCAGACCGGCAACGAGGTGCCCACACTGGGTGGAGGCAACGCAGACCTCGCCCCGGAAAGCGCGGACATCTTCACCGCCGGAATTGCCTTCGCGCCGGAATCGGTGCCCGGTCTGAGCGTCAGCCTGGACTACTACGACATCCTGATCGAGGACGGCATCGCCGCGCTGGGCGCCAACACCCTTCTGGATCAGTGCCTGACGACGGGCAGCTCGCAGTTCTGTGATCGCATCGAGCGTGACAGCGACGGATCGATTACCCGGATCAGCACCGAGTTGCAGAACACCGCCGAGGAAACCGCCCGCGGGCTGGACCTGGACCTGCAATACGCGCATGTCACCGGCTGGGGACGCTGGCAGCACCGCCTGTTGATCAGCCGGGTACTGGAACGCGAACTGCGGTCGTTCCCGGGCGAGGTGCCGTTTGTCGGCGAGGGCCAGTACGACCCCGACAACTTCGGCGTGATCCCCGAGTGGAAGGGGCGGTACACGCTGGGCTGGTCGCGCGCCAACCTGTTCGCCGGCTACGCGCTGGAATGGATCGACGAGCTGACCGACAGCGGCGGTGAACTCGCATCGGGCACCGAATACAAGATCGGATCGCGGCTCTACCACGACATCCACGCCGGCCTGAAGACCGCGCAGGGTCTGCGCCTGACGCTGGGAATCGAGAACCTGACGGATCGCGATCCGCCCTTCATCCCCAACGGCGGCGAACTGAATACCGACGAATCGGCCTACCGGCTGCTGGGCCGCACTTACTGGATTGGTCTCGGTGTTCGCTTCTGACAGTGGTCGGTACCCCGTCTGGCAGAATAGTACGGGTCATCGCATTATCTGAATAAATGTGTACCATCCGGATTCCGCCCGAATCCGGATGACACATTGCAGCAGCAGGCCAGCGTCCGCCCCAAGGACGTCATACTCAAGGTGCTTCTGGCCACCGATGGTCATGTGCTGAGTGCGCAGGAACTGGTCGGCGCCTGCGGTTTGCTGGGTGCTTCGGACAACAGCGCGCGCACCGCGCTGACCCGGCTGCGCGACGCGGCGATGATTGAACAGGTCAGCCGCGGTGAATACCAGCTCGGCCCCGCCGCCCGTCATCTCGCCGCCGATGTGCGCCGCTGGCGCTCCGGTGAGGCGCGTGTGCGCCCCTGGTCCGGCGACTGGATCGTCGTCCACACCGGCGCACTGCCCCGCTCCGACCGTGCCGCCCTGCGCGTGCGCGAACGCGCCCTGAAACTGCTCGGGCTCCGCGAACTCGAACCGGGCCTGTCGGTTCGCCCGGACAACCTGGTCGAGGACGTGACCGCCGTGCGCGAACGCCTTTATGGCCTCGGGCTGGACCCTGCGGCCGCGGTGTTTACGACCGGAACCCTGGATGCCTCCCGTGTTGCCGCGGCGGCGCAGCTGTGGGCGCCACGACAGCTCGAGGCAGGCTACCGGCAACAAATCGAGGCGCTGAGCCGCTGGTCCGCGACGCGACAGCGTCTGGATCAGGACCAGGCGGCCCGCGAGGCGTACTGGCTTGGAGACCGCGCCATCCGCGATCTCGTGTTCGATCCCCTGCTGCCCGACACGATGATCGATACCCGGCTGCGCGCGGAATTCACCGACCTCGCGCTGGCCTTCGACCGGCTCGGCCAGGCGATCTGGCGCCAGCGCGCGCCGCAACCCGGCCTGACCGCCGCATCATGAGGGTGATGGCATGACCGAAACCACCGAGCGGCTCCGCCCCACCGACTGGTTCACCCGCGACGAGATCGCCGCGCTGACGCGCCGCTCCGATCGTCGCGGGGCCCTGGCCATCGCCTCGGTCTGGGCCGGCATCGCCACGACGCTGGCGGTCTGCGCCCTGCTCCCGCATCCGGTGATCTGGATACTGGCGGTGATTTATCTGGGCAACCGCCAGCTCGCCCTGGCCGTGCTGGAGCACGAGGCCGCGCATCGCACGCTGTTCAGAACCCGCTGGCTCAACGACCATCTGACCGACTGGCTTTGTGCGCGGCCGGTCTGGCAACACGTGGGCAAGTACCGGGCGCACCACAACCGCCACCACAAGGCGGCGGGCCAGCCCGGCGATCCGGACGCCTCGCTCTACCGCAGCTACCCGGCAACGCGGCTCGGCTTCGCCCGCAAGCTGCTGCGCGACATCACCGGGCTGACCATGCTGCGGGTGATCTTCGGCCTGGTGCTGATGGACGCCGGCGTGCTGCGATGGACCGTCGCCAGCGACATCGAGCGTCTGCCTCAGGCCGGCCGGCGCTGGTGGGACTATCCGCTTTCGTTCCTGCGCAACGCCGCCGGCATGCTGCTCACCAACGCCATCATCGTCGGCGTGCTGGTCGCGCTTGGCCATGGCTGGCTTTACGTACTCTGGCTGGTCGCCTATCTCTGCAGCTTCCCGGTGTTCGTGCGCATCCGCTCGATCGCGGAGCACGCGATGCTGCCCGGCGGCGCGGACATCCGGACCAATACCCGGACCACCCGCGCCGGCTTGCTCGCACGGCTGACCGTGGCGCCGATGAACGTGAACTATCACCTGGAGCACCACTTCATGGCCTCCGTGCCCTACTACCGCCTGCCGAGAATGCATCGCATGCTCAGGGAGCGGCGTCGGGTCGAGGCGCCGGTCGGCTACCGGGCCGTACTCGCCGCGGCCAGCGGCCGGCGGGCCGAGGCGCCGGCATGAGTGCCCAGGCCGCTTCAGTCAGCACCGAGGTCGTCGGCTCGACCTTGGTCGTCACCATCCAGCGACCGGCCGTGCGCAACTGCGTGGATCGGCCGACGGCGCAGGCGCTGGCCGACGCTTTCCGTCGGTTTGACGCCGACGACGCCCTGAGCGTGGCGGTGCTCACCGGTGCCGATGGCTGTTTCTGCGCCGGCGCCGACCTCAAGGCGGTGAAGAGTCAGGACCCGCAGCGGGCGAACCGCATCGATTCCGACGGCGACGCGTCGATGGGGATTTCGCGGATGCGGCTCGGCAAGCCGG
>NZ_CAXFCL010000268.1:0-4613 GCF_964000955.1 uncultured Abyssibacter sp. | reverse complement strand
GGAGCAGACGATGATCCTGCGTCCGGGCCAGATCGCCGCGGCGGCGGGCGGAACCCTGGGGTCGGTCACCGCCGCCCCGCCGCCGGCGGAAAAACCGCAGGTGGGAACGCTGACGCTGACCACCGGCCCCAACGCCGGCAAGCAGCTGCAACTGACCAAGGCGCTGACCACCGTGGGACGGCCCGGCGTTCAGGTCGCCGCGGTCACGCGTCGCCCGGACGGCTACTACATCGTCCACGTCAGCGGTCAGCGCAACGGCGATCAGCCGCCCCCGAGCGTCAACGGCGAGTCGATTAGCGGCCATGCCCGCCAACTCTCGCCGGGAGACGAGATCAAGCTCGCTGGCGCCACGCTGACCTTCAGCCTCGCCGACGCCTGATCGGAGCACCGGTGGCGATTCAGTCGTCCCGGTACAGGTAGCGGACGCGGTTGGTCAGGCCGCAGAACAAGTCGTAGGCAATGGTGCCGGCATGCTCGGCCACGATCTCCGCCGGCAACCCGCCACCCCACAGCAGCACGTCATCACCCACCTTGGCGTCAGGACAGTCGCGAAGGTCGACGGTGATCATGTCCATCGACACCCGACCGATCAGTGCCGCGCGGCGCCCGCGCACCAGCACCGGCGTTCCCGCCCGGGCGTGGCGCGGATAGCCGTCGCCATAGCCGACCGCGACGACGCCGACACGGGTAGGCTCCGCGCAAACCCATTCACTGCCGTACCCGACCGCTCCTCCCGCGCTCACCTCGCGGATCGCGATGATCCGGCTGCGCACCTCCATCGCGGGGCGCAACCCGCATTGCTCCGCCGAGCGTCCCTCGAGCGGTGACGCACCGTAGAGCATGATGCCGGGGCGCACCCAGTCCTGGCGCGCCTCGGGATAGCGGATCAGCCCCGCCGAGTTGGCGATGGTCCGCGCGCCCGGCAGGCCGTCGACGGCGTCGAAAAAGCAGGCGAGCTGCCGATCCGTCGCCTCGGTCTCCAGTGCATCGGCATTGGCGAGATGCGTCATCCAGCCCAGCAACTCGATCTGCGGCATCGCGTCAACCGCGGCAGCGAGCTCACCCGCCCGGGACGCCTCGAAGCCCAGCCGGTGCATGCCGGTGTCCAGCTTGACCCAGACCGGCACCCGCGCGCCTGGCCTGGCCGCACGCAAGACATCGAGCTGCCACTGCGCATGCAGCACCAGGCGGTGACCACGACGCACGGCCTCCGGCAACTCCTCCTGATGCAACAGGCCCTCCAGCAGCACGCAGGGCGACCGGAAACCGGCCTCACTGAGATGCTCCGCCTCTTCCAGGCAGGCGACGGCGAAGGCATCGAGTTCGCCATCCAGCGCGCGCGCGACCTGCATGGCGCTGTGGCCGTAGGCATCCGCCTTCAGCGCGCCCATCACCCGGGCATCGGGCGCGTACTGTCGGACGGTCTGAAGGTTGTGCCGGATGGCGCCGAGGTCGACCGACGCCGTCACGCGATGGGGAATCACGGCCTCAAAACTCATCGTCCTGGTAATGGGCCACGTTGTCGAAGCGGGTGTACTGACCGGTGAACGTCGCGTCGACCTTGCCGATGGGGCCGTTACGCTGCTTGGCGATGATGATCTCGGCAATCCCCTTGCGATCGGTCTCCGGCTTGTAGACCTCGTCGCGGTAGATGAACAGGATCACGTCGGCGTCCTGCTCGATGCCCCCGGACTCACGCAGATCCGCCATGCGCGGACGCTTGTCATCCCGGTTCTCCACGCTGCGGTTGAGCTGCGAAAGCGCGATCACCGGCACCTCCAGCTCCTTCGCCAGCGATTTCATGCCACGCGAGATCATCGCGATTTCGTTGGTGCGGTTTTCCTTGAACCCGGGCACCTGCATCAGCTGCAGGTAGTCGACCATGATCAGCCCCAGCTCGATCCCGTCGGGGAACAGCTCGTTGCGGGTGTTGTTCAGTTCGCGCTTGAGCCGGCGCGCCCGCGAGCGCAGTTCGTTCGGGGATAGCTGACCGTCGTCATCGATGTAGATCGGCGCCCGCTCCAGCAGTGTCATCGCCGAGTGGATCTTGTCCCAGTCCTCGTCGGTCAGCGAACCGCTGCGCAGGCGTTCCTGATTGACGCGCCCGAACGACGAGATCATGCGCATCATCAACTGATCACCAGGCATTTCCAGACTGAACACCAGCACCGCCTTCGGATTCTGGGTGTCGGTGGCAATCGCCTCGGCGATGTTCATCGCGAAACTGGTCTTGCCCATCGACGGGCGGCCGGCGACCACGACCAGATCGCCAGGGTGCAGACCGGTGGTCTTCCGGTCCAGATCCACCAGCCCCGTGGTCGTTCCCGCCAGACTGCCGGCGACCAGCTTCTCGATCCGCTCGACCACATCACCGAGAAACTCCGAGCCGGAGCGCGGACCGGACGTCGTGCGTCGCGTGGACTCGGCAATGTCCAGCACCCGTCGCTCGGCCTCGTCGAGCAGCTCCGAGGCCGGCCGCCCCTCCGGCGAAAAGCCCATGTCGGTAATGTCGGTGCCGACCTGCACCAGCCGCCGGTAGACCGAACGCTCGCGCACGATATCGGCGTAAGCGGCGATATTCGCCGCGCTGCCGATGTCGTTGGCCAGTGTGCCCAGATAGGCGAGGCCGCCGGCATCCTCGAGCTGTCCGCGCCCCTGTAGGCATTCGGACACCGTGACCACGTCACGCGGGCGGTCGGTGTTCGCCAGGGTCTCGACCGCCTCCCAGATCAGCCGGTGATCCTTGCGGTAGAAGTCCGCCTGCTGCACCCGCCCGGCGATACGGTCCCAGGCGTCGTCCTGCAGCATCAGGCCGCCGAGTACGGCCTGTTCGGCTTCCTGCGAATAGGGAGGGAGTCGTTGATCCACGCGGGTCTACTTGATCTGGAGCGCGTCGCGCCTGGAGGTGAACACGCCCTAGTCTACCTGCTGGGCGCGGGCAGTTTTGGGCCGGAAACGAAAACGGCCGACGCAAGCGCCGGCCGTTCGTTCAGCGTGATCGAAACCGGTTACTCGGCTTCGATGATCACGCTGACTGCAGCTTCCATCGCGGCATACAGATGAACCACGACCTCGTGTTCACCCACCGAGCGGATCGGACCGTCCGGCATCACGACCTCGCCCTTGTCGACGGTCACGCCGGCAGCGGTGATCGCATCGGCGATCTCGCGAGGACCGATGGATCCGTAGAGCTTGCCTTCGTCCGACGCGCGGCTGGTCAGGTTCAGGGCACCGATACCGGCCAGCGCTTCGGCACGAGCCTTGGCGGCGGCTTCGGACTCGGCGGCCTTCTTCAGCAGTTCGGCCTTGCGGGCCTCGAACACCGCGACGTTGTCCTGCGTGGCGCGCAGGGCCTTGCCCTGAGGCAGCAGGTAGTTGCGGCCGTAGCCCGGCTTCACGCGGACGGTGTCGCCGATATCACCCAGGTTCTGAATGCGATCCAGCAGAATGACTTCCATCGTTACGCTCCTATTCGTGCTGGTCGGTGTACGGCAGCAGCGCCAGGAAACGGGCGCGCTTGACCGCGGCTGCCAGCTGACGCTGGTAGCGAACCTTGGTGCCGGTGATGCGGCTCGGAACGATCTTGCCGTTATCCGAGATGAACTGCTTGAGCAGCGCGAGATCCTTGTAGTCGATCTCTTCGATGCCTTCGGCGGTGAACTTGCAGACGCGCTTGCGACGGCTGAAACGTGCCATGGTGAATCTCCTTATGCAGCCTTGTCGGCGTCGTCACTGGAAGCCGAATCGCTGCTGGCCTTGGCCGGCTTGGAATCGGACTTGTCGTCGTCGGAATCCTTGACCAGCGGCGAAGCACCGGAAGGTGCGCCGTCGGTGCGCAGGGTCATGTGACGGATGATGGCGTCGTTGAAGCGGAAGATGCCTTCCAGCTCATCGATCGCGTCGCGGCTGCATTCCACGTTCAGCATGGCGTAGTGCGCCTTGTGAACCTTGGCGATGGTGTAGGCCAGCTGACGACGGCCCCAGTCTTCCACGCGGTGGACCTTGCCACCGGCATTTTCGATCGTGCCGCGATAGCGTTCCAGCATCGCAGGCACCTGCTCGCTCTGGTCCGGGTGGACCAGAAAGACCACTTCGTAGTGTCGCATTGTGACTCCTTATGGATGTACCCGAGCGCGGCGGCCACCGGGGCCGGTTCCTGCATTCGGGTGAACAGCCTCCCGGCGTGCTCGCACGGTGAGGCAAGGAAACCCGCGATTTCGCGGGGGCGCGGATTCTACGGCCAAATGCTACCGGCGCGCAACGCGGCGCTGCCGCACGGCCTCGAACAGGCTCGCCGCGCCGGCCGCGGAAACGTTCAGACTTTCCACCCCGGCGGCCATCGGCAGCTTCCAGAGGCCGTCGCAGCGCTCACGCGTGAGCCGCCGCAGACCGGTGGCCTCGGCGCCCAGCGCCAGGGCCACGGCACCGGTCAGATCGGCATCGTACAGATCGGCGTCGGCGTCTCCCGCCAGGCCGTGAACCCAGATACCTCGCTCCCGCAACCGGTCCAGCGCGCGAGCCAGGTTGCCGACCCGTACGAACAGGATGCGCTCGGCCGCGCCGGCGGCCGTCTTGCGCACGGCGGGCGTCAGTGCGGCGCTGCGATCGGAGGG
>NZ_CAXFCL010000267.1:0-9380 GCF_964000955.1 uncultured Abyssibacter sp. | reverse complement strand
GCACTCGCCGGCGTTCACCGCCGGGCCCGCCCCGCCCGCTTCGGCACGGCCGACGAGGCGCCGCGGGGCGTCACCATCGGTACTGCGCAGGGCGTAGCCATCCATCGCGCTGTTGTCGAATCGCGGCAGATCCACCGCCGAGACGGCGTCGCCTCGCAACACGCGACCCAGCGCCCGATCGACGGGCAGCCGTTCGGTCGGCAGCGGCCGCAGCCGGCCGGCGTAGGCATCCTGTGCCTCGTCGAAGCGAATCAGGCGGTCCGCCAACGTCGCCACCCGTACCAGACCATCATCGCGATCGTGACCGCCACCAGGGCATGGCCGAGCACGACGCCCAGCGCGATGCCACCGACGATCACACCCTCCTCCGGACGGACGCGCAGGCCATGCCGGCCCAGTTCGGCACCCGCGACGATCAGCAGCAGGCCGAGCAGCGACAATGGGAAGGCCGCGGCCCAGGTTGCCAGCGCGCCGCCGAAGAGGATCACCGCACCCATCTTCGCCACACCCAGCGCGACGATCGACCAGCGCGTGCGCGCGCCGAAGCGATACTGCGCCGCCAGCCCGCCGCTGCCATGACAGATCGGCATGGCGCCGAACCACGGCCCAATCAGGTTCAGCGGCCCCATGATCAGACCGATGCCCCGCCCGGTGACCCGGCGACCGGCGTCCGGAAACAGGTCGCGCGCGAGCACGACCACCGCCACCACGGAATTCAGCAAGGTCATGGGCAATTGCGCGGCGACCAGCGGTGCCGCCTCGGCCCAGGTCGACAAATCCACGGTCGCCACCGCAGCGGGGGCCGTCACCGAACCCATCGCGAACACCGCCATCACGCCACCCAGCACGCAAACCAGCAGCGCCGCCGGCAGCCGCGTGAACAACCCGACGCCAACGATGATGGCCGCCACCGCCAGCCAGACCGGTCCGTCGCTCGCGGCGTTCTGCAGCACCCATTCGGACCCGCGCAGCGCCAGCATGGCGCCGACCCCGAGCTGCATCCCGCGCACCACGACCATGGGGATCCACTGCTGCAAGCGCGACAACGCCCCGCCCAGTGCCAGCAGCGTGACGAGCACGCCCATGACGATGCCCGCCAGCGGCACGGCGGCCGCCGCCGCGGGGGTGGCGATACCGGCGGCGGCAATCGCCTTCATCGGTTGCACGGCCATGGGCAGCGGATAGCGCACCGCGGTGATCAGATGGGCGACGCCGGCGAAGGCGACGGCCGCCGGAAAGGAGATCGCGCCGGCCGCGGCCAGCGCCAGGGTCAGCGGCAGAAACGCGCCAAGATCCCCCAGACCGCCGGAGACCTCGCGCAGCGCGGTGATCGTCCTCTGCCTATTCATACCCACCGGCATGCTGGAACGCATCCCGGCAATCGAACAGATGGATGAGCCCTGGCAATACGGCCTGCAGCGTCTCCGTCGCACCGCCGCGGCTGCCGGGCAGCGTCATGATCAGGGACCGCCCCCGCGGGCCGGCCAGGCCGGCGACACCACGAGACATCAGTGCATACGGCGTACGCCGCTGCCCGAAGGCGCGACCGGCCTCCATGATGCCGGGCATCGGCGTGGTGATCAGTGGCGCCAGTGTGTCGACCGTGATGTCGCGCGGACTGATGCCCGTGCCCCCGACGGTCATGATGCAGTCGATGCCATCGTCCAGCGCCTGCCGAACCCGCTCCAGCAGCGGCTCGGCATCATCGCTCATCACCGCGTACTCCAGCGGCTCGAAACCGCATTTTTCCAGCACGGCACGCACGGCCTGACCGGCGGTGTCCGGCTTTCTGCCCGCCGCCACCGTATCGGAGAGCACCAGCACCAGGGCGGACTTCGCCGACCGCAGCCGATTGGTGAACTGGCTCTTGCCACCGGTCTTGCGGATGAGCTTGACGGCGTCGATCACCAGATCATCCGGCTCGCAGTACATCTTGACCATGTCGTAAATGGTCAGGGCCGCCGCGCTGACGGCGGCCATGGCTTCCATCTCCACGCCGGTCGGGCCGATCACCGCCGCCTCCGCGGTGATCAGAACCGCCTCGTCGGTGACCTCGAACGCAACCTCGGCGGCGTGAATGGGCAACGGGTGACACAGCGGGATGAGGTCATCGGTGCGCTTGGCGGCCTGGATGCCGGCAACCCGGGCAATCTGCAGGCAATCGCCCTTCTCCACGGTGCCGCCGCGAATGCGTTCCAGCACCTCGACCGGCGCCAGCAAGCGTCCGCTGGCGCGCGCCGTGCGCAGGGTGTCCGGTTTGTTGCCTACGTTGATCATCGAAGATTCTCGTCCGGACGGTGCCTCAACCGCCCAGACCATGCATGGTGATGGGCCGTTCGACGGCTCCGGTCTGTGCGTAGCCATCGGGCTTGGCACGCGAGGCCGCGGCCAGGTGCGCGACCAACGCCTCGTCGTCCACGCCGCCGCGCAGCAGCTCGCGCAGCTCGGTGCCCCGCGAGGCGAACAGGCAGGTGTACAGCGCGCCGGTCGCGGTCAGTCGCATGCGGTCGCAGTCACCGCAGAACGGCCGCGTCACGGTCGGGATCACGCCAAAGCGCCCGCCATCCGGCAACGCGTAGTAACTGGCCGGGCCGTCCGCGCCCAGCGAAACCGGCGCGCCGAACTCGCCGGTGACGTGATCGATCAGCTCGGCCTCGGAAAACACGCGCTCACGACGCCACAACGCGCCGCCTTCCAGCGGCATGAATTCGATGAACCGCAGCACCAGGTCGCGATCCATCGCCCAGCGCAGCATCGGCAGGATCTGATCCTCGTTCTGACCGCGGACGATCACGGCATTGATCTTGACCGGGATACCCGCCTCGCAGGCCGCTTCGACGCCTCGCAGCACCGCCGGCAACCGGTGTCGCGTGCGGGTCATCGCGTCGAAGCGCGCCGGCTCCAGCGCGTCCAGACTCACGTTGATGTCGTCCAGGCCCGCCGCGACCAGACCGGGCAGACGCCGGTGCAGCAGCTGCGCGTTGGTGGTGATCGACAGGCGCAGCTTCGCGGTGAGCGGATCGCCACGCAGTCTCGCGATCAGCCCGTCGAGCTCGGGTGCCAGCAAGGGCTCGCCCCCGGTCAGCCGAATCGAACGCACACCCGCCCGCTCGACAAACAGGCGAATCAATCGCAGGCGCTCGTCGGCCGTGAGCAGCTGGTCCTTGGGCGCCCACTGGGGCTGCTCGGGCATGCAGTAGCCGCAGCGGAAGTTGCAACGATCGGTCAGCGACACACGCAGCTTGCGTGGACGCCTGCCATGACGATCCTCGAAGGCGCGACTCATGCGATGGACTGAGCGTCGGCGGCCGCCGAAACGCCTTTGTGAGGCAGGTTTCGCGATGTCGACCGATTGGCCGCTTCCGTTCCTCCGGCCAGGCTCCAGACGTTCTGCAGGCCGCGGTCACGCAACGCGCGCGCGGCCACACCGCTGCGTCGGCCCCTGGCGCAAACAAGCAGATACGCCTGGTTCGCATCCAGCGGAAAACCGGACAGCAATGCGTCCGGTGAAACCGGAATCGCATCAGGCAGCGGCTCCCGGACGCGCTCGGCGTCGGTTCTCAGATCCAGCCAGATCAACGACGGGTCCAGCGTGGTGCGCTCCACACCGCCACTGTCCGAATTGGCCGGTGACAGACAGGTGCAGCCCGGTCGCGAGGCCGGCTCGAAACTCGCGAAATGCCCGCCCGCCAGATCCAGTACGGTCCAGCGTCCGGTGAGCGGCGAATTCATCCGCATCAGTCGTCTCAGCGCCTCGCCCGCCATCGCCGCGCCAATCATCATCGGCGTGGGCCCAAGCACACCGGCCTGCCCGCAATCAGCCGACAGACCACTCAGACAATCCCAGCAAACGCCCTGGTCGACGGACAGTGGGCTGACGTAAAACCCACCGCTGAGTTGATGCACTCCGCCGACGATCACCGGCATGCTGGCTGCCTTGCACCAACGACTGACCCTGCATTTGGAGTCCGCGGAATCCGTGCACTCCAGCACCAGATCAACCTCGTCGATCAGGCGACGCCAGAGAGGTTCATCCAGCATCGACGCGTAGCCATCGACCCGTACGGAGCTGTTCCGCTCGACCAGCCGGCGTCTGGCTGCATCCACCTTGGGCGCGCCGGCGTCGGTCTCCACATAAAGACCCTGTCGGTGCAGGTTGCTCAACTCGACATGATCGCCATCCACCAGACTGACACGCCCGACACCCGCGCCAACCAGCGCGTCGGCGACCGGACAACCCAGAGCACCAACCCCGACGATCAACACGTGAGCCTCTGACAAGCGGGTCTGACCGGCAGATCCCACGCCCGGCACCGCGGTCTGCTGCCGGTAACGATGCTCTCCATGAGCATGCGAACAGCCGTCGCAACCGACCCAGCTGCTGGTGCCGTCTGCGTAGAACTCGTGCTTCCAGATCGGAACACGGTTCTTGATTTCATCGATCACATAGCGGCAGGCCGCGAACGCGGCATCACGGTGCGCCGCACCCACGCCAACCCACACCGCGGTCTCCCCGACCTCCAGATCGCCCACCCGATGAATGCAGGACACGGCATCGATATCGAATCGCGCAAGTGCCTCGTCGACGATGCGCTGCCCTTCGCTGATGGCGAGCAGCTCGTAGACATCGTAGTGCAACCGGCGAACGTCACGTCCCAGATGGTGGTTACGCACGCAACCGCGAAAGTCGACATAGCCGCCGCTGTGCGGATCGGCGATCGCCCGAGCATGATCCGCAATCGAGATGGGCTCGCGCGTAAGCCGGAACATGCGAATCTCAGCCGCCCGACATCGGAGGTATGAACGCCAGCCGATCACCAGCGTTGAGATGCGTGGTCCATTCCGCGAAGCGATCATTGATCGCAACCCGCAGCTGGGCAGGCGCCAGCTGCAATTGGCGCGACGCCGCGAGGCGGTCGAACACGGCGCTCGGCGTGTCACCCGGCTGGCAGTCCAGCCACTCCTCGGACCGACCGGCCTGATCGCGCAATGCGGCGAAGTAGAGAACGTGAATTCGACTCACGATGCAGCCCGAAAACCAACCGGTTCCGCTGTTGCCGCACAGCACTGATCGTCGTCCTGACGTCTCCTCACGCCAAGACCTATTGTGGCGTTCATAATCGTTATTGGATTCAGGCCTCTGCAGGAACGTACCCCAGCATACCCTTAATCTCCAAGTATTCATCAAAGCCGAATTCGCCCCATTCGCGACCATTGCCGCTGCGCTTGTACCCGCCGAAGGGGCAGTGGAAGTCGAATCCGCCGTTGATCGAAATCCAACCAGTGCGCATGCGTCTGGCGACGGCCCGGCATTGCTCCAGATCCGTGCCCAGCACGCCGCCGGCAAGACCGAAGGGCGAGTCGTTGGTGATCTCGATGGCATGGTCGAGATCGTCGTAGCCGATGATCACCTGGACCGGTCCGAAGATTTCCTCGCGGGCGATCACCATGTCGTTGCTGACACGGCCAAAGACGGTGGGTTTGACGAAGTAGCCCTTGTCTAGACCCTCCGGCCGGTCCGGCCCGCCAGCGACCAGTTCGGCGCCCTCTTCGATGCCCTTGCGGATGTAGGCCTGCACCGTGTTGTACTGGCTCTTGGAAACCACCGGCCCCATCGCGACGGCGCCGGTCGGATCACCCACGGTGACCTGCTCGGCCGCTTGCTTCGCGGCCGCCAATGCCTCGTCCATGCGCGCGTTCGGCACCAGCATGCGCGAGGTGGCGCTGCAGGTCTGGCCGGAGTTCATCATCATCCCGCCGATGGCGCCGGCAACGTTCGCGGCCAGGGCATCGTCATCCAGGATGATCGCGGCGCTCTTGCCGCCCAGCTCCTGACACACCCGCTTGACGGTGGCGGCCGCGTTTCTGGCCACCTCGATACCGGCGGCCTCGGACCCGGTGATCGACACCATGTCCACCTCGGGGTGGCTGGACATCGCCGCGCCGACCACCGAGCCCCGGCCCTGGATCAGGTTGAACACCCCGGCCGGAACGCCGGCGGCGTCAATGATCTCGGTGAGCACCTGCGCGGAAAAATGCGCCTCCTGCGACGGCTTGAGCACTACCGTGCAACCCGCAGCGATCGCCGGAAAGACCTTGACCGCAATCTGGTTCACCGGCCAGTTCCAGGGCGTGATCATGCTGCACACGCCGATCGGCTCCTTGCGGATCATGGTGTTGCCGCGCAGTTCCTCGAACTCGTAGGTCTTGAGCACCTCGATCGCGGTGCTCAGATGGCCATTGCCCAGCGCCACGTGAAACCCGCGCGCCAGTTCGGTGGGCGCGCCCATCTCCTCGGTGATCGCATCGCCCAGATCGTTGGAGCGCCGGTCGTACTCGGCGAGTACGCGCTCCAGCACCGCGATGCGCTCGTCGACGCTGGTCTGCGACCAGGTTTCGAACGCCTTGCGGGCCGCCTGCACGGCCCGATCGACATCGGCCTCGGTGCCCAGCGCGATCTTGCCGGACACGGCTTCGGTCGCCGGGTTGATCGTCTCGCCGACCGTCATCTCCAGCGGGTCCACCCACTGGCCGTCGATGTAGAACTTCAGATACTCGCGCATGACGGGGTCATCCTCCGATGATGGTGTTCTCTTTGAGCTAGTAGGCAACGTCGCCGGCATCGGCGCCGTAGCCCGGCTTGAAGTCCGTGTACCAGGACTTGAATTCCTCGTAGTTCGGCGCGTCCATGGCATTGGCGACCGGATCGATCGGCACGTGGATCACCGTCGCCTTGCCGCTGGCCACGGCCGCCTCGACGGCCGGCGCGATGTCTTCCTCACGGTCGACGAACACGCCTTCGGCACCAAAGCCCCTGGCGATGGTGTCGAAGCGCACCGCCTTGCCCCAATGCGCCTCGGTCTCCGGCGAATCCGGCCCGACCTGCTTGCGCCAGCAGCCGACCTCCAGGCCCCAGGCATTGTCGACACCGACCACGGTGACGATGGGCAGGCCCTTGCGCACCGCGGTTTCCAGCTCGGCGATGTGGAACATGAACGAGGAGTCGCCGGTGACCAGCACCACCGGCCGGCCCGGCGCGGCCACCGCGGCGCCGACTGCGTAAGGCAGCCCGGTACCCAGATGGCCGGCGTTCTGGTTCCACACCAGATCGCGGGCGCGGAACTGCGAGTAGGTCCAGCCAAAGATCGTCACTGAACCGCCATCCAGCGCGAGCACGGCGTTGTCCGGGATGGCGCGCGTGGACTCGTAGATGAAACGCGCCGGATGCACCGGCGAGGTACCCGACGGCACCTGCTCGCGCAGCGTCGCCTTGAAGGTCTTCTGCGTCTCGATCCAGCCAGCCAGTTCCGCGGAGGGCTGTCGCGGCGTGTCCTTCAACGCGTCGGCGAGCTGCGGCACGATGTCACGCAGATCGCCCACCAGCGGGACGTCGATCGGGCGGTTGACGCCAAAGGCCAGCGGATCGCGCTCGATGTAGATCCACTTGCGGTTGGCGTTGTTGCCGGCCCAGTGCCGGCCGATGCCCATGTGCAGCGGCTCGCCCAGTTCGGTGCCAATGGCGATGCAGAGATCGGAAGCCTCCGCCGCCGCGACCCCGGCCGGCGAGAAACCGTAGGCGAAGGTGCGATCCTCCAGCCCCTCGACGACCATCGCGCAGCCGGAGGTCTGCAACACCGGGCAGGCCATGACATCGGCCAGCGCGCGGACCGACTGCTGGGCGCGGGACGTGAACATGCCCTGCCCGACCAGCAGCACCGGATTCGTCGCCGCGCGGATCAGCTCCACGGCCTTGTCGATCATCGGCGCGCTGGCGGCCTGATTCGCCAGCCGGTACTGCTCGGGTCGCAACACCGGCGTCCAGTCCGCGGTCTCGTGGATGACGCTCAGCGGCAGCTCGACGTAAACCGGTCCGGGCGTGCCTGTGGTCACCTGGCGAATCGCCTCGCGGATGATCTCGTCGGTCTGGTCGGCGTCCTCGATCACGCCGACGTATTTCATCATCGGCTTGAAATTGGAGATCTGGTCGACGACCTGGATGCGCCCGCGGCGCACGCGCTGGTAGGCCGAGCGTGACCGCTGGCCACCGAAGAAAATGGTTGGCGAGTTTTCCTTGGCGGCGGTGATCATGGCCGCGGCCAGATTGGAGATGCCGGGCCCCTGGGTGCCGAAGCAGACGCCGGGCTTGCCGGTCATTCGCGACCAGCCGTCGGCCATGTAGCCGCCGGCCTGCTCGTGATGCGGGGCGACCACGCTCCAGCCACGCCGTTCGGCGGTCATGGCCATGTGGATGAATCCCGGATCCGGTATCCCGAACAGGCTGTTGATGCCCTCGGCCTCCAGCAGGTCGAGAATGCGCTCATAAACGGGTACGGACATCCGGGTTCACCCTCCTCTCGTTCTGATCCTTGAACTCGCACCGGCCGGCGAACTCTGCGGTCGCTCGGCCCATCGTCGCGCCCGGCCGGAAACCGACCGGGCGGTCTCGGGGTTCAGTCGATTCGCCGCGGCGCCGCCATGCCCATGTAGTCAGCGAGGTTGCGATGGAAATTCGTCACCTTGCGCTCCTGGTAGGGGTTGGGCAGCGCGCCGCGGAAGCCGCGGGACTTCATCCCGCGCTGCACGGCGGCCATGTTGGAAAAGTCCTGCGCCAGGACCTTCTTCCAGTTGGCCTCGGTCGGCTCGGCGTATTCCCACTCGGTCTTCGGCTCCTCGCCTTCCGGGAAACGCTCCAGTGCGAAGGCCTCGTAGATGCACTTGTCGGGGTCATCGCCGTAGGGACGCGTGCGATAGCAAAGCGCGAAGGTCAGCCCCTGCAAGATGCTCATGTTCGGGAACACGTGCCAGGCCAGCCCGGCCTTGGCGACCTGCTCGGGTTTCGGCTCCGGCCAGATCACGCCGCGGGCCGCGTCGTCGCGCTTGGCGGATTCGAACCAGTGGTGGTGCACCTCATGACCCGGCGTGCCGTCCGGCAGCTCGTCCGGCAGCCGCTTGGCGGCGGCGACCAGCGTCTGGGTCGTGCTCGCGCCAATGGTGTCCCACAGCTCTTCCTGCAGCTGCTTGGTCATGGCGCGGGCGTCGGCGCCCTTGGCGGTGCGGCTCACCGTGGACGAGGACATGTCCTCCTCCGAATTCGTCTTCGGGTCGAAGCCGTCGTTGCCGTGCAATCCATGCGCGCGGCTCCAGGCGTAGAAGTCGCCGTACTTGGTGAGCTGCGGGTGTGTGCCCTCGACGTGATAGGGCTCCATGAACGCTTCGATCGCGGTCTTCCAGTTGCAGTCGAAGATCACCCACTTGCGCCACAGGTAGCGCATCTTTTCGAACTCGAAGGGATCGAGGAAGGTCGCGGCCGGCTCCAGGTAGTCACGCAGCGGGATGCAGTCGGGATCCATGTTGATCCAGATCCAGCCGCCCCAGGTGTC
>NZ_CAXFCL010000266.1:0-6547 GCF_964000955.1 uncultured Abyssibacter sp. | reverse complement strand
TCCAGCAGCCCGGGCATGGCAACCAGCTGCCGAACCACCCACGGGCTGGCGGCGGCGAGCCGGATCAGATGCTGTAGCGCGATCGGCCGCTCATCCAGCAGCGCCAGATAATTGGTCCTGCCGATCAGCGCGTCCAGGATGGACAGCAACCGCGCGGCGACCTCGTCCGGCTCGTCCATGGATTTCAACGCATCCAGGCAGACCGGCCAGATGCGGTGCAAACGCGCGTCGGCCGCATCGCTGTACATTGCATTGTCCTGCAACGCCCTGACGCGCCCTGCAATACCCTCGCAGTCGGACAACCCGGCGCCGGTCAACTGCTCCAGACCCGCTGGCGAATCCGCCTGACGCCAGGACGGCGCTGGCGTGGCCGGCTCATCGTCGCCGGCCTCTCCGACGATATCCACGAACCCAGCGTGGACGCGATCGCGATGTGTCGCCAGCGCCCGTTCCACCTGGGACCAGTCGTCGTGTCCGAAACTGCGCGCCAGCGCCGTTCGCACATCGGCTGCATCGGGCACCTGATGCCACTGCGCATCGCTCCACATCTGCAACCGGTTTTCCAGCTGGCGCAGAAACAGATAGGCGGCTTCCAGGTCGTCGCCGCTCTGCGTATCCAGATAGCCGAGCGCCTCGGCGGCCGTCCGCGCCTGGCGCCAGGACTGGCAGCGCAGCGATGGCTCCGACCCGCCATGCACGAGTTGCAAGGCCTGGATCACGAACTCGGCCTCGCGGATTCCACCCACGCCCCGCTTGATGTCGAGATCGCCCGTCGTCCGGGCGACATCCGCGGCAATGTCCGCCTTGATCTGGCGCAGCGACGCAAAGGCGCCGAAATCCAGATAGCGTCGATAAATGAACGGCTGCAACCGGGTCGACAAGGCCTTTGCCCAGTCCGGAACGTCCCCGATCCAGCGAGCCTTCATCAGCGCATAGCGTTCCCAGGCGCGACCGTGAACCTCGTAGTAGTGCTCAAGCGCAGACGCGGACACCGTGATCGGCCCCGACCGGCCGAACGGACGCAGGCGCGTGTCGACGCGATAGACGATGCCTTCCGGCGTGACATCCGCCAGCAGCGAGATCAGGCGCTGGGCCACGCGCGCGAACCAGGTCGGCGCATCCAGTGCGCGATGGCCATCACTTTGTGATTGGGCCGGCCCATGGACGAAGACCAGATCCACGTCGGAGGAGAAGTTCAGCTCGCGACCACCGAGCTTGCCCATGGCGAGGATGGCGAGGCGGCCTGGTGAGCCGTCGGGTGCGAGCAGACGGCCGTGCCGCGCCTCCACATCCGCGTGGGCCAGATCCAGCGCGGCGACCAGCAACCCGTCCGCCACATCGGACAGCGCCACCAGGGTTGCCCACCCGTCATCGCGACCATCCAGATTGCGCTCGGCGATCGCGGCGAGCAGCTTGCGACGACAGCAACGCAACGCGGCCGCGGGCTCGTGTTGCGCGCGCAGGGCGTCGAGGCAGGCGGTGACGACGCCCGGCGTAATCGGCTTCGCCGACCACTCGCCCAGATCCGGCCATGCGGCCCGCTCTCGCGTCAGGAATGGTCCGTTGAAATGCTCAGCCCCGCTCATTGCGCGCTGCCTGTCTGCCCGATGGGCGAGGCATTCTAGTGCATCACGCGCAGCAGGCTTGGCGGCATCGAGTCGCCGCTGGCAGGAGGCGTATGCCGATCAGTCGGCGTCCGCCAGTGCGAGACGGTCGACCGCCTCCGCGGCCTGGCGATCGCCACCGCCGGCGGCGCGCAGGTACCAGGCGCCGGCCAGATCCAGGTTCTCCGGACCTCCGACGCCTTGTTCATAGAAGCGGCCCAGGTGGTACTGGGCAGCCGGATAGTCCTGATTGGCCGCCCGCTCCAGCCACGCCATGGCCTTCGGCTCGTCCTTTTCCACGCCTTCACGCCCTTCCTCGAGCAGCAGCGCCAGATAAACCTGCGCGGGCAGGAAATTCTGGTCCGCCGATGCACGGTAAAGCTTGCGCGCCCTTGGTGGATCGCTCAGACCGTCGTCCGGTTCGTCGTAGAGCTGGGCGAGGTGGAACTGGGCGTCCGCGTTCCCCTGCTCCGCCAGGCCGCGATAAAGGCCCCGGGCCTGCCCGAGGTCCTGCTCCACGCCCTCCCCGTCGGCGTAAAGGCCGGCCAGCACCAGGGTGGCCGCCGCATGATTCTCGTCAACCGCGGACTTCAGCAGCGCGATCGCCTGGCGGGGGCCCGCGTCGGGAACATCGCCGGCCAGCATCAGCAGGGCGAGGTTGTACGCCGCGCTGACATGGCCGTCCTCGGCCGCCAGGTCATACCAGTAGGCCGCCTGCCCACCGTCCATTTCGATGCCCAAGCCGGTCTGGTAGGCACGACCGAGCTGGTACATGGCATTGGTGTGCTCGGCGCTGGCCGCCGCCTTGAACCACCGGATGCTCTCGGCCTGCGCCGCGGGGTCCTGGAACCTGGTCAGCATCAGGCCGAGGTTGTACTGGGCCGGAACCAGACCGGCCTCGGCGGCGGCCGTGTACGCAAGCCTGGCGGCATCGACATCAGACTCCACGCCACGTCCGCTGGCGTAGAGGTAGCCCAGCCGGAAATTCGCCTCCGAGATGCCGCCCTCGGCCGCCTGTTCGAACATGGGAACGGATGCGGCGATGTCCTGTTCCACGCCTTCCCCGCGCAACAGCATCTCGCCGAGCTCGTAGGCCGCCTCGACATCGCCAGCCTCGGCCGCGACGCGATAGGCATCCGCGGCACCCGCGAGATTCTTCGGCACACCGACACCGGACTGGCGGGCAATGCCCAGCAGCAAACCGGCTTCGGAGGGATAACGGTCCAGCGCCGCGGACAGCAGCGCGTCGACATCGTGCTCACGGGGTGCCTGATAGCCGTTGTGGATCAACAACCGCGCCAGATTCAGCTGGCCGGCGGCGTTGCCCTGTTCGGCCGCGTCACGCAGCAGTTCATAGGCGTAGTCGACATTCTGCTCGATGCCCTCGCCGTTCAGGTACATATTGCTGAGATTGACGATGGCGCCGTCATGCCCCTGGCTGGCCGCCTTCCAGTACCAGTCCGCGGCAACCTCCGGCTTGGCCTCGCCCAGCAATCCACGCTGCAGGATCAGCGCGGTGTTGAACTGGGCTTCCGCCAGCCCCTGCTCGGCTGCCTGCAGAAACCAGTCGAAGGCGAGACTGATGTCCTGGCGAATGCCAATGCCCTGGGCATAGAAGCGACCCAGATCGCTTTGCGCCTGGGCGTAGCCCTGCGAAGCGGCCTTGAAATAGTAGTCGTGCGCCTGTCCCAGGTCGGCCGGCACGCCGTCACCCTGCTCGAAACGACGCCCCATCACATGCTGCGCGTCGGCGTAGCCCAGTGCCAGCCGCTCCTCGAATGCCTTGACCTCATCGTCAACGGCAACCGCCTCGGGCTCAGCCGGAGGGTCAACAACATCGGCCTGCGCGGTGGTTTCAGGCGCGTCGCCTTCAGCCGCGTCGCCCTCAGCCGCACTCTCGACGGGTGCGTCGCCGGCGGCATCCAGCGGGCGCTCCAGCGCCGATGGTCGCGAGGATTCGACGGATGTCAGCGAAGGCGGCGCGAATAACGGGTCCTCCGCCGGCACGCTGGCGGCCGATTCCTGCTCGGTGGCATCGGCCTGCTCCGGCAGATCCGATGGCTCGTCCACGGACCAGCCGACGGATGACAGGCTCCACAGGGCGACCATACCCAGTACTTGGACACTACGGACTTTCATTGCAAACCGATCTCCACTCCCAGCCCGACACTTTCGGTCGATACGCCGTCCGCTTCAAGTCTTGTCAGCCCATCGGCTGAGAATTCCGTCTCAACGGCCCCGCCCGGCCACCTGGCGCCCGCCGAAAACGAAGAAGCCCCGCCGGAGCGGGGCTTCCCTTTACAACCGAACGGGTCGGCCGGCTTTACATCATGCCGCCCATGCCGCCCATGTCACCGCCTGCCGGCATCGCGGGCTCTTCCTTCGGAAGCTCAGCGATCATGGCTTCTGTGGTCAGCATCAGACCGGAGACCGAGGCGGCGTGCTGCAGCGCGCTGCGCGTCACCTTGGTCGGGTCCAGGATGCCCATGGCGATCATGTCACCGAACTCGCCGGTCGCGGCGTTGTAGCCGTAGTTGCCGGACTCGGCCTTGACCGCGTTCAGGATCACGCTGGCTTCGCCGCCGGCGTTGGCAACGATCTGGCGCAGCGGCTCTTCAACGGCGCGCTTGAGGATGCGAATGCCCGCATCCTGATCGGCGTTCACGCCGCTGACCTTCTCGATCGCGGCGATGGCACGCACCAGCGCGACACCACCACCCGGAACCACGCCTTCTTCAACAGCGGCGCGGGTTGCATGAAGTGCGTCCTCGACGCGAGCCTTCTTCTCCTTCATCTCGGTTTCGGTGGCGGCACCGACCTTGATGACGGCAACACCGCCAGCGAGCTTGGCAACGCGTTCCTGCAGCTTTTCACGATCGTAGTCGCTGGTCGCGTCTTCGATCTGCTTGCGGATGGTTTCGATGCGGCTCTTGATGTTGTCGGTCTGGCCGGCGCCATCAATGATCGTGGTGTTTTCCTTGGAAACCTGGACCTTCTTGGCTTCGCCCAAGTCTTCCAGCGTGACCTTTTCCAGGCTCATGCCGGTTTCTTCGGAGATCACGGTGCCACCGGTCAGGATGGCGATGTCTTCCAGCATGGCCTTGCGGCGGTCGCCGAAGCCCGGAGCCTTGACGGCCGCGACCTTGACGATGCCACGGATGGTGTTCACCACCAGCGTCGCCAGTGCTTCGCCTTCGACATCTTCAGAAATGATCAGCAGCGGACGCGAGGACTTGGCCACACCTTCCAGCACGGGCAGCAGGTCACGGATGTTCGAGACCTTCTTGTCGTGCAGCAGGATGAACGGATTGTCCAGTTCAGCCGTCATGGACTGCTGGTTGTTGACGAAGTACGGCGACAGGTAGCCGCGATCGAACTGCATGCCTTCGACGACATCCAGCTCGTTGGCCAGGCCGGAGCCTTCCTCAACGGTGATGACACCTTCCTTGCCAACCTTCTCCATCGCTTCGGCGATGATCTGGCCGATCGCCTCGTCGGAGTTGGCGGAAATCGTGCCGACCTGGGCAATCGCCTTGTTGTCGTCACAGGGCTTGGACAGGCCCTTCAGCTCTTCGACGGCGGCTTCCACGGCCTTGTCGATGCCGCGCTTGAGGTCCATCGGGTTCAGACCAGCGGACACGGCCTTGATGCCTTCGCGCAGGATCGCCTGGGCGAGCACGGTCGCGGTCGTGGTGCCGTCACCGGCGACGTCGGAGGTCTTGGAAGCGACTTCCTTGACCATCTGCGCACCCATGTTCTGGAACTTGTCTTCCAGTTCGATTTCCTTGGCCACGGACACGCCGTCCTTGGTCACGGTCGGCGAGCCGAAGCTCTTTTCCAGCACGACGTTGCGGCCCTTGGGACCCAGCGTCACTTTCACGGCATTGGCCAGTGCGTTGACGCCCTTCAGCAGCTGCTGACGCGCGTCGTCACTGTAGTGAATTTCCTTGGCAGCCATTGGATAGCTCCTTAACTAATGGGGTTCTGACGAAAGAATTCTTGGAAGATCGGATCAGGCGTGCGGGGCTCAGCCCTCGAGCACGGCCATGATGTCGTCTTCACGCATGACAACGACTTCGTCGCCGTCCAGCTTGACCTCGGTGCCCGAGTACTTGCCGAACAGGACCTTGTCGCCGACCTTGACGTCCAGCGCCTGGACGGTGCCGGAATCCAGCTTCTTGCCATTGCCCACAGCAATGACTTCACCCTTGATCGGCTTTTCGGTCGCCGAGTCGGGGATCACGATGCCGCCCGGTGACGTACGCTCCTCTTCAAGGCGCTTGATCACCACGCGATCCTGCAAGGGACGGATATTCATGGCTGACTGCCTCCAAATATGTCGATAACTAGTGTCGATTCGATGGGCCATTCCCCTGGCCCGGCCGGGACATGGGCGACCTGCGATTAGCACTCGCCCCTGGTGGCTGCCAAAACTGGGGTTGGGGGCGTGGGTTTCAAGAGGCGGGGGAAGAAAATTTTCATGAATGTTGTGTGGCAGGGGTGCGTGAGGTCGCTGAGCGACTGAGCGCAGGGGGTGATAGCACGGTGCGACGCTGTCTGAGGACGACGCAGCAGAACCATCAGCTCAACGGTTTCGCCCATTCGGCCGAGTGACTTTTGGGCGTCCAAAAGTCACCAAAAGACGGATGCCGCTGCTCAGGTCGACCCGCCTGGCGGCGTGACGACTGCCCTGCGATGCTCGCCAACGGCGGGCGGGCCGAAACTCGCACGCTAGGCGTGCTCAAACAGCCGGCCCGCTGGCTCCACCGTTGTCTGCGCGTCTCGGCTGAGCAAAAGGCACAAAAAACCAGGTTCCGTTCCAGCCTCGGATTGAACTCCGTTGGACGTGGCCGAGCATCGCAGCGGGCGGTGAATCAGTCGGCGCGCAGCGCCGAGCGAGGCAGGGATGCCGAAGCCGTTGCAGTCGGGCCAGGACGGCCCGT
>NZ_CAXFCL010000265.1:0-8754 GCF_964000955.1 uncultured Abyssibacter sp. | reverse complement strand
GAAAAACCGGGCCAGCACCGGCTTGGTGCCGTAGAACGCCGTCTCCGAGGTTCCGCCATTCAGTGCATCCTGCGCCGTCGCCGCGGCACGCAACCACATCGTGCCGATCGCGGTCACCGCGAACAGGCGCAAATAGTCCGTTGCCGCGCTGCCCAGGTTGTTGGGCGCGGTGCCGGCCTGCTCCGTCAGATACTGGGTCGCTTCCTGCAGTGAATCGAACGCGGCCTTCACGCGATCGGTCACGTCCTTGAGGTCCTCCCGGGCGGAAACCGCATCCAGCGTCTCGCCCAGCTCCGAAAAGTAGGCCTTCAGGCCCAGCCCTCCGTTCCAGAACAGCTTGCGACCAACCAGGTCCATGGCCTGCACACCATTGGTGCCCTCGTACATCATGCAGATGCGCGCATCGCGGGCGATCTGCTCGGCGCCCCACTCGGAGATGTACCCGTGACCGCCATAGCACTGCATGCCCAGGTTGGCGCCGCGGAAACCCTCGTCGGTGAGGAAGGCCTTGATGACCGGCGTCAGCAGGCTGACGACGTTGTCCGCCCGGGTGCGGGTGTCCTCGTCGGGATGCTTGTGACGCACGTCCAGCATCATCGCGCAGTAGCCGGCGAGCATGCGGCCGCCTTCGACAAAGCTGCGGATGGTCAGCAGCATCTTGCGCACGTCGGGGTGGACCAGGATGGTGTCAGCCGGCTTGTCCGGTTCCTGCGCGCCGGTGAGGGCACGCCCCTGCAGACGCTCCTTGGAGTAGGCCGCCGCATATTGGTAGGCCAGCGCGGCCTTGGCCAGACCTTCGACGCCTACACCCAGACGGGCCGAGTTCATCATCGTGAACATGGCCTTGAGTCCGCCATGCTCGGCGCCGATCAGATAGCCGGTGGCACCGTCATAGTTCATCACGCAGGTCGCGGAGGCCTTGATGCCCATCTTGTGCTCGAGAGCGCCACACTTCAGGGCGTTGCGCTCGCCCAGCGAACCGTCGGCGTTCACCAGGTACTTGGGCACGATGAACATGGAGATGCCCTTGGTCCCGGCCGGCGCGTCGGGCAGCTTGGCCAGCACCAGGTGCACGATGTTCTCGCTCATCTCGTGCTCGCCGCAGGAGATGAAGATCTTGGTCCCGGTGATCGAATAGCTGCCATCACCATTCGGCTCGGCCCGGGTCTTGAGCAGGCCGAGATCGGTGCCGGCATGCGGCTCGGTGAGGTTCATCGTGCCTGTCCACTCGCAGGTGGCCATCTTCGGCAGGTAGGTCGCCTTCTGTTCGTCCGTGCCCCAGGTCTGGATCGCACCAACGGCGCCGTGCGTCAGCGACGCGTACATGTACCAGGAGTGGTTCGCCGAGGAGAACATCTCGTCGACCAGCACCGCGACCAGATGCGGCATGCCCATGCCGCCGAAGGCCTCGTCGGCGTGCAGGCCACCCCAGCCCGCTTCCTGATACTGCGCGAAGGCATTCTTGAAACCGTCCGGCAGCGTGACCACGCCATCGTTCAGCGTCGCCCCTTCGGCATCGCCGATCTGGTTCAGCGGATGCACCACCTCGGAGGCCAGCTTGCCGGCCTCCTCGAACACCGCATCGATGGTGTCCGATGTCGCGTCAGCGTAACCGAGTGTCTCCCGCAGCTCGTCGAACCTGAGCACTTCGTTGACAACGAAGCTCATGTCGCGGACGGGCGCCTTGTAGTCAGCCATGATCTTGACTCCTTGGTATTGGCATGCAGTTCGGAAGCGCCGATTGGGCCGACGCCTCCCTGAAGGAAATGGGTCGGGTCAGTCGCGCAGGCGGTCGCCGAAATAGGCCCGCAGCTTTTCCACCTTCGGCTGGGCCACGGCCTGGATGTAGCCCTGCCCCGGGTTCAGCGCGGCATAGTTCTGGTGGTACTCCTCCGCCTGGAAGAACGCGTCCAGCGGTTCCAGTCGAGTCGCCACGGGCTGGTCAAACACACCCGCCGAGTCGATCTGCGCGATATAGCGCTCGGCGATCTCCCGCTGCAGCGCGTTGGCGTAGAAGATCGCCGAACGATACTGGGTGCCGCGGTCGTTGCCCTGGCGGTTCACCTGGGTCGGATCGTGCGCCACCGCGAAGAAGATCTTCAGGATCTCGCCGAAGCTCGTCCGGGTCGGGTCGAACAGAATCTGCACGACTTCGGCATGGTCGGTGCTGCCGGTGCAGACGGTGCGATAGTCGGCGGTCTCCGCCGATCCACCGGCGTATCCCGACACCACCGCCGTCACACCCTCCAGCTCGCGGTAAACCGCCTCGACGCACCAGAAGCAGCCGCCGGCCAGCACGGCCAGATTGCCGATCGCATCGGCCTGGTCCGCCGGATCGAAATCGGGATTCGGAAACTCGCTGGGGGAAATTTTCAGGCTCGTCCGGTCAAATAGACTCATCGGCTGGCGGCTCGGCGTCACTAAGTACGGCCGCGTATATTATCGCCCTCGCCCTGAACATGCGCGACGGTCACGTCGCGACCACGCAACGGAGAACGACAGATGCCCTTCGTCAAAGCCTTTCTCGGCGGCTTCGTCGCCACCCTGGTCTGCCACCAGGGTGTGTACACGTTGTTCTACGTGGCCGGGGCGGCGCTGCCGGCGCCACCGTACAACATGACCGCGACCGCGCCGCTGGGCATTCCGGCAGTCATTTCCCTGGCGTTCTGGGGCGGTATCTGGGGTGTGCCGATCTGGTGGATGCTGCGCAATGCCCGGGGCACGGGCTACTGGCTCCGCGCGCTGACCCTCGGTGCGCTGCTCCCCAGCGCCGTGGCCCTGTTCATCGTCTTCCCGATGAAGGGGCACGCGTTCGCCGGAGGCTGGAACCCGCAGGTCATCATCGGCGCGCTGATTCTCAATGGCGCCTGGGGCCTGGGCCTGGCCGCGTTCATGCGGCTGACCCATCGTCCCTTGGAAACGCAGGCCGGCTGACCGGCCTGCGTTCACGATTCAGCTGCCGCGATACCGGCTGAGAATGCCGGCGATCTGCCCGGCGGACTCCAACCGATCCAGCGCGGCGTTCATCGATCGCACCTGCTGTTCGTCAACGCTGGCCTTGGAGAACATCAGCGTCACCGAGCCCGTGTGGACGTTGCCATGCAACTGTCGGATCGATGCGCCCAGGCCCGTGCGCCGCAACACGGCGCCGGCGACATAGGGATCACCGATCACCACATCCACGGCACCCTCTTCCAGGTGCCGGTAGTTGGCTTCCGGAACAGGCGCCGGGACGATCTGCTCGTCGTAGTCCGGGTTCGACAGCAGCCCCTGGGCCTCCTCACCGTAGTAGTAGCCGTCGGTGATACCGACACGCTTGCCCTCGGCGAGCAACTGCCCCAGCGTCATGCCCTGAAACGCCTCGACGCCACCGTTGTGGGCGAACAGGACAAAGGACTCGTCACGATAGGGTTCCGAGAAGTACGCGAAATCGCGACGCTCGCTGGTCGGGGTCGCGGCCATCAGCAAGTCGACCTTTCCGGCCTCCAGATCACCCAGCAGGGCAACCCAGTTGCCCTTGCGGAAGTCCAGACGGCACCCGGCGGCCTTGCCCAGTTGTTTCACGAGATCCACGTCCAGACCGGTGACGGCGCCGTCGACGGCCTCATAGCTGTAGGGCTCCCACGGATCCCAGCCAACGGTCAGGGCGCATTCGGGGGTTTCGGGCGCGCCGGCATCGGCGCTTGCGGTCGTGTTCGACGCAGGCTGGCAGCCAGCCACCGCCAGCAATCCGGCCATCGCCGGCAACATCCATCGCCTCATTGTTCTCCTCCTGCTACATCCTGCGAACCAGACACTCTGACGGCGTCATTCGGATCGCTTGTCCGGGCAGTCTATGCCTCCGCGGAGACCAACGATAGTTTCGCCAGCCTGACGATCGATCAGAGCGCGCGTAGGGACAGGATGCGCCACCACGTCTCGAGGTCGCAGCACACGGAGACTTCTCAGGGCGAACAGGAAGCCTCCATACTGGCGAGGCACTTGGCGGAGACGCGCGACATGATCAGGATTCGCAGCCACCGGTGGGCAATCTCGGTTGCCCTGAGCGTCGTGCTGACGGCTTGCTCGCATCAGACGCCGCCGCCTCAACCGTCTCCGGACCTGAAACCCGGCGAGGTCGTCGGCATCGTTCTGTCGGCCCTGCAAACCAACGATGAGCCCGCCGCCGACACCGGCATCGCCACGGCCTTTGCATTCGCGTCGCCGGGCAACCAGGACAATACCGGCCCTCTGCCGCGTTTCATCCGCATGGTCGAAGCCGGATACGCACCGCTGCTGGACCATCGCAACGCCGAAATCGGGCCGCCGGCAACCGATGGCGACCGGCTGATCTTTCCGGTGCGGGTCTATCCGCGGGAAGGCGCGGTCCGGCTTTATCTGTTCATCATGGCGAAGCGGACCGATGCCGGTTGCAATGGCTGTTGGGTGACCGATGGCGTGGTCGACCAGACCGAGGACGTGCCGCCGGAACTGTCGATCTGATCGCCGTCGGCGGCCCGCTCAGTACTCGCGGCGAGGCTGCGTGTACGGGTCGTCGGACAGCGCGAACGGCACCTCTCGGCCCACCAGCGCCTCCAGCATGCGCAGTTCGATGTCCGTGTGGTCGATGAACGCCGCGGGGATGATCCATTGCCCGTCCCGGGCCGCACCGAGGATGTACCGGGGCGCGTCGTGGTGCCGCGCGGTGATGCGCTCGCGCGCGTCCGGCCGGGCGACGGCACTCAGATCCGTGGTGCCGTAACAGGTGCACAGATAGGTGCGTTCGGCGTCGGCGGTCGCGTAGACGCCGGTCCCGCGTATGCCGATGGTCGCGGTTGGCGTGTGAATCTCGATCGGCTGGCGGCGGCGTCCGAACACGCTCAGCATCGCCCCGGTAACCAGTCGAAACGCGTGCTTGGCGCCGGACAGGGCGAGATTGGCGGTGGTGCGGCGCCGGACCAGGAATGCGTCCGCCCCAACCGCCGCGATCAACTCCCCGTCGTCCCCCGTTTCAATCCGGGCATCCTCACCTATGATGGTGTCCGGCGTGGCCGGCCGACCGTCGATGAGGACATCCCCCCGGACGCGAAACACGGACTTGCCTGGCGGCAGCGCCTCGGGCACCGAACCGAACCATTGCGCCTGCGTCGGTGCGATCCAGCCCACACCGCCGACCAGCCATCCATACTGAAGTGCCCTCTCCAGAAACAGACGACGCCGTGCATCAAAGTCATCGGTCCCGCTCACGCGTGCTCCCTGCGATTGCTGTCGCCCGGAACGATAGCAGCACGTGGGCATCGGAACGCGCCTCCAACCGGACGCAGTCGCGACACCGGTCCGGGTTTCGGACCGCCTGCCTGCTTCTGCTGTGGCTGACACCGCTGGCGTCACAGGCCGGTGACTGGCGCTGGATCGGGCAGAACGGATTCGTCTACGAGGACAACACGAATCACGCGGCCCGTTCGGACCAGCGCCGCCACAGCATCGCCGCGACGCAAGCCCTGCGTACGCAGACCACGCTGGCGAGCCACCGGCATCACGCGCTGCGCTGGAACCTCGGCATCGGCGCCCATCAGAACCTGCGCTATCCCGACCTGTCGCGAATCCAGGCCGAATCGGGCGTGGTGCTGCACATCCAGCCGGGCGCGGGCTTCCATGTCCCGCACTGGTCCGCCGGTGTCACCCTGCGGCTGCGCGAATCCGGTGATGCGCTGCGCGACGCCAGCGAGGCGCTGGTCACGCTGCGAGTTGCCTCCCAGCTCACGACCCGTGTGCAGGGGGCGTTGTCGGCCGGTTTCACCAGCACCCATGCGCAGGCCGACGTGTTCTCCAACCATCGCGGCCGGATCGGCGCATCCCTCGACTGGCAGGCGCTGGCGCCGGTGATCGTCTATCTGAAGGCGGACTGGCTGGACGGCGAGTTCACCACAACGGTTCCGGACACCGGGCAACCGGAAGACGACTGGACGCTCGACACCGCCTACGACGTTCGAGGCGAACGTGCCTATCAGCGTTCCGGTTCGGGGGCCGCGGCACTCGTCGGCATGAACTGGTCCATCACCCGACAATGCGCGCTTGATCTTGCAATCCGCCGGACCGCACTGAATGCTTCCGACCAGACGTACCGCAATGTCGCGGCACTGGTCGACCTGATCTATCGGTTCTAGAACGCATATGCACTCGCTCTGGCTTCCCCTGTCCGCTCTCTACGGCTTTCTCGGCGTGGCGCTCGGCGCCTTCGGCGCGCATGCGCTGCGACAGCGCCTGGAACCGGACATGCTGCGCGTATGGGAAACCGCCGTGAACTACCAGTTCTGGCATGCGCTGGCCCTGCTGGGTATCGGCGTCTTGATGCTGCGTCACGCCTCAGGCTGGCTGAACGCCTCGGGCCTGCTGTTCGCGCTTGGCGTGCTGCTGTTTTCCGGCAGCCTCTACGCACTGGCACTGTCCGGCATCCGCGTACTCGGCGCGATCACTCCAATCGGCGGCGTGCTGATGCTGGCCGGCTGGATCTGTCTGTTCATCGCCGTGCTGCGGCTGCCGTCCGGCGGTTCCTGAAACGGGCTTCAGCCCCGATCACCCGACGAACCGGGCAGATCGGCCTTCAGCGGCAATCCCGGCCCCGGCCGCCCCTGCTCCAGTCGGACATCGGCATCCACGCCGTAATCCAGCAGCTGTTCCTTGAGAATCTGCACCGTGCGGGTATGAACCAGCCGTCGCACGAAATTCGGCGAGATACCCGCCAGTGTGCCGGCCAGCCAGGACTGGCGGCGCGCCAGTTCCATCGGATTGAGAATGCGAATCGCGATGTAGGTATCCGAGCGCGATGACGGATCCGTGGTCGCCGCATCCGCGACCGGCGCGGCAACGCGCAACCGACGCAGCCGCAGCAGACAGACGATCAGGGCGATCAGCAGACCACCTTCGATCAGCCAGTGCAGGGATTGCGGAATCATGCGGGCATCAGGACTCGAACGGAACGGGGTTTAGTAAGCTCTGCTCTGTTCACGCCCGCAAGACGGAACCTGTTTTCAGGCGGCAACCCGCCAGCGTGAACAGAGCAGAGCTTCCGTAAGTGTATCCATGCCCGCGCCCTGGAACACGGGTTCGTCACCGAAACGAAAACGGCGGGCAACAAGGCCCGCCGTTTTGACATGCGATCCGGAGATGACGACCTAGCGGCCCTTCTTCTCCATCCATTGCTCGGCGCGTTCACGGAATTTCTCCCGCTTCTCCGCCGCGCGCTCCTTCATCTCGGCGCGCTGCTCCGGCGTCAGCACCTGGGCCACCTGGCGACGCAGCTCGCTGCCGTGGAGCACCTGCTCACGCTTGAGTTCCGCGGCCTCGTTGGCCAGCCCCTGGACCTGGGTCTGGTAACCAGACGCCGTTGGATCCAGCGCCGTCATCTTGTCGTGCAGGGAGCGTGTGCGCTCGCGCAGGTCCTGGGATTGCGGCCGGTTGGCCTCCATGATCCCGTCGATCTGGGACTTCTGTTCATCGGTCAGGTCCAGCCCTCTGAACATGTGCTTCATGTAACCGCCCTCGTGGTCGGGACGGGCCATGGCCGGGGTGCTCAGCATGGTCATGGCGGACAGGGAAACCAGCGCAATCGTGATCAGTCGTTTCATCGGAAAAGCTCCGTCGTTGAGTGACGGGACATTTGTACGCCGGGCCCGTGTCAAGTTGCGTTGCGCCCGTGTAAAGATGCGTAAAGCACTCGCCAGCGGCGAAATCGCCGGGGCACACTGGCGCCATGCACACCCGGCCTCGCATTCTGATCGCGGACGACGACACGGCGCTTTGCGACCTGCTGATCGACTATCTGGCGACCCAGTCGCTGGACGCCCGGGCCGTGCATAGTGCCGAAGCCGCGCTGGAGGAACTGGCCACCACTACGACGCCGCCGGACGCCATGGTCCTGGATGTGATGCTGCCCGGGATGACGGGGCTGGACGCCCTGGCGCAGATTCGCGCCCGCTGGGACCTGCCGGTGCTGATGCTTTCCGGCCGCGGCGAACCGCTGGACAGAATTCTGGGACTGGAACTGGGCGCGGACGACTATCTCGCCAAACCGGCCATGCCCCGGGAACTGGTCGCCCGCCTGCGCGCGCTGCTTCGCCGCCATCAGCCGAAGACGCCAGCCGCACCGGAAGTACTCCGTTTCGGAACGCTGGAACTCGACGCCTCGCGCCGCAATGCCCGCTGCGGCGACACCACGCTGTCACTGACCGCCGCCGAATTCGAAATGCTGCGCGGCTTTCTTCAGCAGCCAGGCGAGATCATTTCCCGCGAGATGCTGACCGAACAGGCGCTCGGCCGCAGCCTGGAGCGCTACGATCGGGCGGTGGACGTTCATGTCAGCCGCCTGCGCAAGAAACTGACCGAGGCCGGCTCCGGCCTCAGAATCGACACTGTCCGCGGTGCCGGCTACGTCCTGGTGCAGGATCATGCGGGGTAGTCTCACCCTGCGTCTGCTGATCGCGTTCTGGCTGGCGCTGGTGGTCACGTTGCTGATCAGCGTGTTCGTGACCCAGCGCATCAGCCAGTACCGCGCCTGGTCCGCCCTGGATGCCGATCAACTCGCCGATGCGGTCACCGCGGCGAACTACCGCGGCCGAAGCGCCATGCGCGAGCTGCATCGCCGCCTGCGCGAACGCGGCTACCGGCTGATCATCATCCGCGGCACCCGCCCGTTGCCCCCCGAGCTGGAGAGTCTGCGCGACGAGATCATGAACGCGCCGCCGGGCAAGCTGCGGCTGCCGCGCGGCGGGCTGG
>NZ_CAXFCL010000264.1:0-10571 GCF_964000955.1 uncultured Abyssibacter sp. | reverse complement strand
CCAAGCGAAACGCCGGGAAGCACCGCTCGTACTCGCTGCCGCCCATCGCCATCCGCGATCAGCAGGTGCAGCGCGTAGTCGACCGCGACGCCGATCAGCGCCGCACCGAACACCATGGCGATCAGATGCAGCTCACCGAAGATCACGCTGACGGCCGCGAAACCGACCAGCATGCCCGACGCGACGCTGAACACCGTCAGCGCGAACGGCACCGGATGCCGGAACAGCCCCGTCAGCAGGAACAGGATGGCAACGATGGAGACCAGACCGATCCTGCTGATCTCTCGCTTCGACTGCTCCGCGGCACGGTGGGTGTGGCGACTGATGCTGAGATCCAGATAGCGCGCGTCGGGCGAGCGGGCGGCCACGGCTTTCGCCAGTTCATCCAGCGCAGCGACGGTCCGGCTCGCGCCGTCCAGTCCAAAGCTCCGAGCGTCGGAACGCAGCCGCAACACGGCCCAGTCCAGACCGTCACGCCGCTTCACCGGCGTGTCACCATCCATCTCGAAGCCGACCTGCGGCCAGCGACTCGTCGCGAATCGCCCCAGCGTACCGAACGGATCGGCATCCCAACCGAACGCCGACGCCATCCCGGTCGGCGAGTACGCCCGTCGCAGCGCCTCGGCCGCCAGCGCCGCCGCGGCCACGTCACCCAGGCGCGCCTGATCATCGGGGGACAGCAGATACCCGCGATGGGCCAGCAGCGACTGCCCCGGCGGCAGCCGGAACGCGGAACCCTCGTCGCTCAGCACGGGGCTTCCCGCGATGAAGGCCCGCGCCGCCCCCACGGCATCACGCAACGCCGCACGATCGGAATGCCCGATCAGCACCACGGTCTCGCCCAGCGCCGCCCCGACCTGTACGTCCAGCCAGCGATCCAGTTCGGTTTGCGGCGAACCGTCACCGAATGCCCGACGGATGTCCGTTTCGATGTGCTGACCACCGACCCAGGCAACCACGGAGGCGATGACCGATACCGCCATCACGCCCAGCCAGATCGGCAATCCGGCGCCCCGAAACAGCCGATCAGGGTCTGCGGACACGATCCAGATCGCCGTGTTGCAGCCCGAAACGCGGAGTTCGACCTGGCTCTTCGTTCATCCGGCTGCGCCCCTGATCATTCCAGGATGCCGCGCTCCCTCGGCGTCAGTTCGCGGGGAGCCTCGGTCTCCAGCTCGATGGTGGTGGATTCCCCGTCGTCATGACTCAGCCGGACTCGCCGCACATGACGGCCTCCTTCGACTTCGATCGTCCGGACGAACCGTGCGTAGGCCGCGGACCGCGGTGTCAATCGCACCGTCCATGCGGCCTCCCCCGACTCCACCGCCAGTTCGAACAGGCGATCCAGCGCCAGGAAGCGGCCCGCCAGCAGGTCCGTCAGCAGGCTGGCCGTCATGCGGTTGCCCTGGCGACCGAGCGGCGGGCTGGTCCACGCCGCGGCGTCGCCTCCGATCCGCTCCTGCACCTCGCCGTCTCGAATCCGCAATTCGGACTCGGCCGGCGTCAGCACATGCCAGTAAAGCCCCTCGTCGCGCAGCAGCACGAACTCGCCGGTCGACATCAGCGGGAACGGCAGCGACGCAACCTCGCGCCGCTGCACGAATTCACCGGTGACCAGCGGCTCGGTAGACAACCGGCTGGTCACCGCGTCCAGATCGGCCGCCCACAACGATGTCGATGCCAGCACCAGCGACACCGCCATCCATGACCGCCGAAACAGACTGATCACGATCCCTGGCGCTCCGCGAGCAGCTTGCGCAGCTCGCCCATCGCCGGTTTTCCGGTCGGCGTCTTGGGAATCGTATCGACACAGCGCAGCGGCCGTGGGATGAAGACCGGGTCCACCTGCCGGGCCAGGGCCCTGCGCACGTCGGCGGCGACCAGACCGGGGGCGACCACCACCGCGGCCACGCGATCCTCCGCATCGAGCGTCGCCACGGCCGCATCCTCTACACCGTCCACCGCCAGCAGCGCGTCCGTCAGCGCCTGCTTCGAATAGCGCTTGCCCGCGACCTTGAGCATGTCATCCGGACGACCCAGCAAACGGAAACGCTCCGGCGACAGAACGTCCACCCGATCCTGCAAGACCGTGCCGGCCGGCAGGTGGGCGCTACTCAATACGGGCGGGTCGGACAGCCCGACACGAATACCGGGAAACAAGGTCCATTCCGCCTCCGAGCAGGGCTCACGGCTGGCGACGGCGCCGGTTTCAGTGCTGCCATAGATCTCGATCACCCGACAATCCAGCCGATCACGCAATCGCTCCGCCAGATCCGGCGCCAGTGGTGCCGCCGCCGAGATCACGTTCTCGACGGGGGGCAGCTCGATGTCGCTGTTCATCAGCGCCTTGAGATGTACCGGCGTGCTGACCAGCATCCTCGGCCCGTCCACGCAGCGGAGCGCCGCCGCGATATCGGCGGGAAAGAACGGCCGCCCCACATGCACCCGGAAAGGCCCCGTCAAAGCCGTGAGCAGCGTGGTCTCCAGACCGTACATGTGCTGAGGCGGCACCGTGGCGACAATGCCGACTCCGGCGGATACGCCATGGCGATGCAGCGCGGCGACCAGACATGTGGCATCGCCGAGCAGCAGGCGCCAGGTCTTGGCGACGGGCTTGGGCGTGCCGGTGCTACCGGATGTATAGGTAACGGTGGCCTCGTCATCGTGGGCGATTCGATCCAGCCAGCCCGGCATCCGGCCGTCCGTCACCTCCAGGTCGACCTCGCGCATCTCGGCCGCGTCGGGGTAGCTCGCATGCACGGCGGCCAGCGCCCCCGACGTGTCGGCGGCGGGCAGCAGGCACGGCTGACGCCGAAAGGCGGCGGCCAGCAGCGTCGTCGCGAAATCCAGACGGTCACCGCACAGATTCAGCAGCGGCCGCGGCGGTAGCGTCGCCGCCAGCCGCGCCGCCCGATCAGCGGCCGCCGCGACTGAAACCAGCGTGCCATCCGGACGTATCCAGCCGCCCGAAACGCTCACCGCAGACCCCGCACGTCGGTCCTGGCCAGACCCCGAAGATAGTTCCGGATCGAGGTGTGCTCCTCACCGGGGACAATCAACCGGCGCAGGCCGAACTCGAGGATGAACACCGCGGCCACGATCAGGTAGCTGATGAAGTTCGTGAACAGTGACCAGACCTCGTTGCTGGCCCAAATGGCGAGCACGATGCTGATCAATCCCATCGCGGCGAAGAACAACGCCCAGAACGCAGTCAGCTTGTGCGTATAACGCAGCAGCGGCGGTGGCAGGTCCTCGCCTCGAATCTGCCGCGCCATGAACGAAATGACCGGGGTGCGCCCCCGGGCCAGACTCTGCGCGAAAAACACGCAGAGAAAGCCGTTGATCAGCACCGGAGGAAGGTAGAGAAAGTAGATGGCCAGCCCGGAGACGCTGACCCAGATCAGCGCCGCGGACCCGGCGGCGATGGCGGCCATCGCCCAGAGCCGCCGGCGCAGCAGCGCACCGGACAGGCTCATGACGAGCAACAGAATCAGCGCCGCCGCATAAAGCCCCCTGGACTCGGTGACGATGGCCGCGTGCACCAGCACCGGATAGGCGAGCCAAAGGGCGCGCATGTCAGCTCTTGCCGGCGACCACGAACTCCGTCAGCGACCGCAAGGAACGGAAGATTTCCTTGTTGCGGGCATCGTCGGCGCGGATGTGCACATCGTATTTCTGGGCAATCGCCTGAGCGATCTCCAGTGCGTCGATGGAATCCAGCCCCAGCCCCTCCTCGTCAGCGCCGAACAACGCCGCCTCCGGGTCGATATCGTCGGGCGATTCGTCCTCCAGGTTGAGGGTTTCCACCAGAAGGGTGGCGATATCCAGTTCCGACTGGGACAGTGAACTCTGCATTGCACGAACAATTCGATAAGGTGATAACCGTCGATTCTACCGTTCCGGCCCCATCACAACACGCGCCGCGCGCGCCTGCGCATGATTGAACACGAAACCCTGCTGACCGTCCCGTTTCACGACGCCGACATGATGGGCGTGACCTGGCACGGCCACTACATCCGCTACATGGAAATCGCACGCTGCGAGCTCCTGGAACGCATCGGCTACACCTACCTCGACATGTACGACTCGGGTTATGCGTGGCCCATCGTCGATCTGAAAGTCCGCTACAGCAAGGGTTGCACCTTCGGCGACCGGATTCGCATTCTGGTCCGGATCGAGGAAACGGAATTCCGGTTCAAGCTCGGCTACAGAATCGAAAACGCCGAGACCGGCGAGCTGCTGACCAAGGCCTCCACCACGCAAGTCGCGGTGGACACGAAAACCGGCGAGATGTGCTACCCGACGCCGGACGTGCTGGTCGACCACATCAACGCCTACAGCGCGGCGCAGCCCGCCGCCTGATTCACGACTCCGGGGCCGCGCCGGCATCCTGATTGAGCAACACCCGAACCCGGGCACGGCGCCGCATCCACTCCCGCATGGCGCTGGGCAATTGCAGGCAACTGAAGAAGTAGTACAGCCCCCGAAAGAACATCAGCCTGGGCCGCACGCCGTTGTCCCGTTCCAGATCGCCGGCCAACAGCGAGGTGACGGCCTCCTGAACCCGCCAGGGATTGCCGGGGTTCGTGAACAGATGGCGGATGCCCGGTGAATTGAAGCGGGCGATCATCCAGGTGAAATCCCTGACGCTGCGACGCGAGACCTGCTCGAAGGTCTTGCGCAGCCCAGCGGCCTCGGGCGCACCACGCAGTTCGGCGTCCACGTAGTCAGCCCCGCGCAATGCGCCGCGCATCCCCAGCAGCACGCCACTGGAGAACACCGGGTCCACGAACGCCCAGGCGTCGCCGATCAGGATCGCCCCGGGGATGCACATCCGGGAGCACTGGTACGAGTAGTTGCCGGCCGCGCGAACCTCGCCCACAAGCCGCGCGTCGGCCATGCGCTGGCGCACGTGGGGTGGTGTCAAAGCGATGGTCTCGGCGAGAAACGCCTCGGTGCTGCCACGCCGGGTCTTCAGATAGGCCGGGCTGCAAACCGCGCCCACGCTCATCAGGCCGTCGGGCAACGGAATGAACCAGATCCAGCCGTGTTCGAACCAGCAGACGCTGATCAGACCGGCCTCCGGCCCCGGATTGCGTGGCACGCCCTCGAAGTGGCCGAAGATGGCGGCACTGGCATGCCGCATGTTCTTGCGCTTGAGCCCGAACTTGCCGCCCAGCAGTGCATCACGACCGGAGGCATCGACCACGTAGCGGGCCGACCAGGTCTGGGTGTCGCCGTCCCGCGGCTGGACCGCGAGCGTCGCACCGCTGCCGTCGGCGGCGAAGTCCACCGCGGTGACCCGGGCTTCCTCGTGAACCCGCGCGCCATTGCGCTCGCAATTGCGCAGCAGCATCTCGTCGAGCTGATCCCGGCGCACCTGGTAGGCGTCGGGAAAGTTCTTGTCCAGCGCGTCGCGGAAATAGAAGCGGTGCGGGGGTTTTGACGGATCAACGTCGTAGAACTCCGCGCCGGGTTTGTAGACACCGATACGCCGAACCTCGTCCAGCACGCCGATCTGCTCAAACACCGGCTGATTCATCGGCAACAGTGATTCGCCGATGTGAAACCGCGGATGTCGCTCCTTCTCGAACAGCGCGACGTTCCATCCCTTGCTGGCCAGCGCGTACGCGGCCGTCGAGCCGGCCGGTCCTCCGCCGATCACGGCGACGTCGCAGCGGTGTGTCATTCCATGCTCCAAAACAGGGCCGGCCGCTCAATCCTCGCGGTGTGCGTGCCGGTTCTTTTCAAGAAAGGCTTCCAGATATTCGGTCAACCGCCGCGCCGAGATCGCGCGACTGGATTCCGGGTCGAGAAACGGTTCGATGTCGATGGGGTCACCGACCCGCAAGGTGATGTGGAACCGGCGGGACGGCACCGAGTACCACGGCAGCCCCTTGGTCAGCGTGCTCGGCTGGCAATCGATGATGATCGGTCGCAGCGGCTTGCGGGCCCGCAATGCGATGTTCGCCGTCCCACGCTGCAACCGCACCGGCTCGCCCGGTCGTGTCCGCGTGCCTTCCGGGAAGATGATCAGAGAATCGCCCGCCCCCAGCACCTCGGCGCAGCGATCGACCAGACGGGCCGAGTCCACGTTCGGCACGTAGCCGGCCGAGCGCACCGGCCCGGCCGTGAACGGATTGCGGAAGAGCGAATCCTTGACCAGGCAGCTCGTTCTGGGCACCTGGGAGAGCACCATGACCACATCGATCAGCGTCGGATGATTGGCGATCAGGATCTGGCCCGGCTCGCGCAGCTTGTCGGCGCCCTCGATGGAGTAGGTCATCAGGCGCAGCGTGCGCATGAGCTCGACAAACAGGCGCATGACGCAGTGGATCACGAACTGCATGCGGTGGTGGATGCGTTCCCGATCCCGCGTGAGCAGGACCACCAGGGGAAACACGAACAAACCGACACACATGCCACCGAGGCCGAACGCGGAAAACGCCACCCCGGTCCCAAAGATGCGCCAGGCCCGATTCAGCGAAACGCCGACCGGCGCTACCCATGCACCAAGCCCCGATACCTCCGAACGCGTGTTCATGACACCGGTGTGTACGTCATGTTGAGCCCCCATTTCCCCGATGGCATCGGGGTCACCACCTCACCCGAGACCTCGCGTGCCACCCGGTCCAGCAAAGGCAATGCCCGTGCCGCTGGGTTGGCTGTTCGCAGCGTCTCCAGTGTTCCCTGCAATTCAGACTCGCTCAGCGGCGCGGCGGGATCAAGCCGCAACTGACCCAGACTGCCAACACGGTCGCGGGTCAGCAGCAGCGCGGTCGCAAAGGGCACCGGCACCGCTCGCGCAAGCGACAGTGGCGGCCGGGTCGCGACGTCAAACGCGACCAGCAGCACGGGCTGCTCGGGGTCCTCATCGAGTTGCAGCACTGCCTCCACGAGACCCGCCGCGAAACTCGCGTCATACCCCGACAGGCTTGTCGAGGCCACACGTGCATGGTTGGCGATGCTCCAGTAGCCTGCCGACGCGTTATGAACCGAATTGTGAAACTGGGTCGGCGACAACGCGATCGGCTCGCGGGTCAGCGCCCGGCAGATGTCGTCGACGATGTCCATGTCACCGCTGCAGGAGGCAAACACGCTTCGGATGCCGGATCGCTCGAACTCCGGCCGCTGAGCCAGCGCGTCTTCACAGGCCGCGAAGCTGATCCGGGTGATCGGCGATGTTCGGCGGCGTTCGTTTTTCGGTAGACCGGTGGGCGGGGGATACGCGTCCACGGGTTCCAGCTCCGGCACCGGTGCATCACCGCGCAGACTCGCCCGGCACGCCGCCCAGTTCGCCCAGCCCGGCCCGAACACACCGACGGACGCGATGGATGCGGAAAGGCCGCTCACGCCGCCGCCCCCAGCAACAGGCTGCAATTGCTGCCACCAAAGCCGAAGGAGTTGCTGAGCACGGAACGGACCGGCCGCTCGCGGGGCTCCAGCGGAATATCAATCGCAAGTTCGGGGTCGACCGATTCGGTGTTCAGGCTCTGTGGAACGCGCCCCGCGTCGAGCACCAGCAAACCGATCACCGCCTCGAGAATGCCGGCCGCACCGAGGCAGTGCCCGGTCCAGCCCTTGGTGGAACTGCACGGCACCCGCGAGCCCAGCAAATCCGCGACGGCCCGGGCTTCCGAGCGATCATTGGCCAGTGTGCCGGTACCGTGCAGATTGACGTAGTCCACCGCGTCGGGCGGCAACGCACCTCTCGCGAGCGCCTGATGCATCGCGGCCCGCGCTCCCCGCCCTTCCGGATCGGGCGTCGACATGTGGTGGGCATCGCTGCTTTCACCGTAGCCAAACAGGTACCACGGCGCGTCGACCTCGCCGCGTTCGACCAGCGCGAATCCGCCGGCCTCACCGATGGAAATGCCGTCTCGCAAGATGTCAGCCGGGCGGCAGGCATTCGGGGAGACCAGCTGCAGGGAATGAAAGCCGAACAGTGTCGTCTCACACAGCGTGTCCACTCCGCCGACAACGGCGGCGTCGCAAATCCCGGAGCGAATGGCTCGTGCCGCGGCCGCAAAGACCTTGGCGCTGGACGAACAAGCGGTGGAGATGGTCTCCGCGAACCCGGTTATCTCCAGCGCCCGCGCCACAAATGCGCTGACGGAATGCACGTTGTGCGTGTGCTGGTAGTCATACCAGCCGGGCAAACGCTCGAAACCGTCCGCCGCCTGGTGATAGGCCTGCTCGGTCTGCGCGATCCCGGATGTGCTGGTTCCCAGGAACACGCCCACCCGTTCCGGTCCGTGGCGATCAACCGCCGAGCGCACGCGCTCAATGAAGCCGTCCTGATGCAAGCCCAACCATGCAAGCCGATTGTTCCGGCAGTCGAAAGCCGACAGGTCCTCCGGAAGCGCGACGTCGGCCAGCGCGTCCACCGCGCCCAGCCAGCCGGGCGCGTGCTCATAGCCCGCGATGTCGCTGGCCGGGCGAAGCCCGGTACGACCCGACGCCAGCGCCTCGTCGTGCGCGCGAAGACCCGTGCCCAGACTGCTGGTGGCAGTGGCGGCGGTGATGGCTAGAACAGGCATGTCGAATCTGATGCTTTTGCTTGGTGCTGAACCACATGGAATGGACGCGCATGCCCGGTGCGCGTCGACACGGGAACGGGTCATCCCTGAATCTCACCGGACGAGGTGACGCTGGCGCCCATCCGCCGCGTCAGTCCGTGTTCTCCCCACGGGAATTCTACCCACGCCCGTGGGAAAACGCTCGATCAGAGGGGGGGCAAGGAACGGCAACAAACGCTGGCGCCCGGTTCAGAGCATGAAGCGGGCCTGACCCCTGGCACCCATGACCAATCGACCGTCTGGCAGCGTCAAGTTACGCGTTGCCTGCTCACGAAAACGTGAAGCAGGTAGCGGAGCACTCAGTACGCCGGATCGAAATTGAAATAGATCGGATTCGACAGCGCGATGGTGTTCGCGCTGAGCAGCGACGAGGCCGGCACCTGCGGGTAGACCGCCTGCGGCCCGGTCACTTCCACGCGGTAGTAACTGCGCGCGCCGAAGGCGGGCGTGTCGGTGAATTCGGCGGACGTGGCAACCGGACCGATGGTCAGCGATGTCAGTTCGCTGCCGTCCTTGATCACCGTGGCGGTGTAGGGCAGCAGCGCCGGCGACCCGCCCAGCAGTTCGATTCTGAACGTGACCGGTTCACCGGTGGGCACGACGTTGTCGCCCATCATCATGTCCGCGACGCCGTCGGCATCCAGATCGGCGGTGAACTCGACTCTCGGCGCGTAGGGGTTCGAGCTGATCGAGACGCGCCCGTTGTCGAGTGCGTCGATGACCGCGTCGGCCGACCGGTCGGTGGCGAACACCCAGGTCGTCGGCGTGCCCACGTTGTTGCCCGCGGCCTCGAAGCTGTTCGAGCCGGGCGTCTCTCCGCCCTCCGGGTAGCCGTGATGCGAGTCGCTGCCGCCGCGACCGGTGAGGTTCCGGCCGGACTTGAGCATGTCGTCCCAGATCGCGACGGCACCGGTGTTCCGGCTCCAGATCGACGAGTTCCAGGCCTCGATCGAATCGACGATGTCGAAGCTGAACCCGAAATTGTCGCCCCCGGCCGGGTGATTGGCGGACAGGTGAACGCCCAGTTCGTCGGCGAGCGCGCCGATGCGGGTGTCGTAGTCGTCACGCCGATCGTAGAAGCGCTGGTGATCATAGGGCGTGGCCGCGAAGGTGTTGCCGTGACCGCGATGCGTGGTCCACTCCGCGCCGTAAAGCATGATCAGCGGGCTGCCCAGAAAGTCGGGATCGACCCAGGTGTTGGCGGCCACCGCGCCATCCACATGATTGTCGTGGTCACTGATGCCGAGATAGTGCAGCCCCACCGCATCCGCCAGTGCGATGATCTTCGCGACCGGGTTGTTGGATGAATCGGCGCTGTACTCGGAATGGATGTGCAAATCCCCGGCGAGCCACTCGCCATCGGTCAGACTGGCGATCGGCGGCAGGTCCAGATCGCCAACGGGCGACGGGTCGTCATCGGTCTCGTCATGCGGCTCGTCCGGGTTCTGTCCCTCGCCGGGCACCTGGACGACATCGTCCGCCGACTCAGGCGAGGTGCTGACACCACAGGCGGACACGGCGAGCAGGCAGCAGACGAGCGCTGGGGTCTTCATCACGGGGCAGAAAGCGGGTGGCGGTTAAACCTCGCAGGTTAAACCGGAATCATGACCACCCGGTGAATCGCGCGGCACCGGCTGAGAACATCGGCAACGCAAAAAAAAGCGGCCGTACGGCCGCTGAGGGGAGCCCATTGGGGGGTGGGCTACTCAGGCGGAGGCAATGACCTCGACACCTGATTCGGCAACACATGGGGAATGATGCGTTGCTGGCATGATTAGATCAGACGTGACGTGAGGAAAATGCAAAATCGGTACAGCTTTTATGTTCAGCACGAACAACCCTCAGCTTCCTGAGTCAGATCACAACCCGTGACGCGGCAAGCATACGAACGTTAGTTTCGTCGGCGAATGACCACCCCGATACCAGCAGACAAATGATTGATGCTCGACGTCCGATCATGTCTCCCCCCTGATCTCGATACGACGGCCGGCT
>NZ_CAXFCL010000263.1:0-16009 GCF_964000955.1 uncultured Abyssibacter sp. | reverse complement strand
TTACCCTACCAACTACCTGATGGGACGCGGGCTCATCTCATGGCGCGAGGTCTTACGATCCCCCGCTTTTCTCACTTAGTGGTCTTATCCGGTATTAGCCAGGGTTTCCCCTGGTTATCCCAGACCTTGAGGCAGATAACCCACGTGTTACTCACCCGTGCGCCGCTCGTCAGCGAGAAGCAAGCTTCTCCTGTTACCGCTCGACTTGCATGTGTTAGGCCTGCCGCCAGCGTTCAATCTGAGCCAGGATCAAACTCTCCAATTAAATTTAAATTGGCTTGCATTCCGAGGAATGCAAAAGAGCGAATCCAATTACTCAATCAATTGACTGGTATTTGGTTGCTCCGTTTCTTTCAGTGTTGCTTTTGCAGCACTTCAATCGTGGAGCACCCACACAAATCACTTGCCAAGTTGTTAAAAAGCTTCGCTTTTTTGCGTCGGCCTGTTTGGCCTCAGCGTCAAGCGGGGCGCGTATTATAGATTCGTTTGAATCCGTGTCAACGCTTTTTTCGCTTCGAGTTGCTGGCGCGCCGCGATGGCGATACCAGCTGCTCTTGAGCGGGGCGCGTATTATAGGTTCGTCAGAACCCATGTCAACGATTTTCTGCCCACCTGACGTCGCCGGAAGCGTGCCCGAAAGGGCGGTGGCTGCGTCAGGGAGCGCGTATTATAGGGACGCTCGAAGAGTCGTCAACAGTTTTTTGCAGAAAAGTTTCAGACGCCCTATTTGATCGAAAATTCAAGGACTTAGAGCGGCCGGACAATCAGCCGGCCACGACGATGCGCGCAATGCGGCGCTTACCCACCTGGGCAATGACGTCAGTTCCGACCGCCAGCACCCGTGCACGGTCCTCGAGCCGGGCCTGATCCAACCTGACGGCACCCTGCTTGATCATCCGGTAGGCCTCGGATGTACTGGCCACCAGGCCGGCGAGTTTCAACGCGTTGGCAACCGGGATGCCATCAGCCCCCTCCGCGGTGACCATGGCCTCCGGGATCTCGTCCGGCAGCTGCCCTTGCTGGAAGCGGTTGATGAATGCCGCCTTCGCCGCCTCCGCTGCCTGGGCACCGTGAAACCGCTGGACGATCTCCATGCCCAGCTCGAACTTGACGTCCCGCGGGTTCCGCCCCTCGTCGATGGCGACCCTGAGCGCGGCGATCTCGCTCAGCGGCCGGGCGGACAGCAACTCGAAATACCGCCACATCAGATCATCGGAGACCGACATGAGCTTGCCGAACATGTCGTCTGGGGATTCCGCCACGCCGACGTAGTTGCCCAGCGACTTGCTCATCTTGTTGACGCCATCCAGCCCCTCAAGCAACGGCATGGTCATGACGACCTGCGGCACCTGCCCATGCGCCTGCTGTAACTGACGCCCGACCAACAGGTTGAATGTCTGGTCGGTGCCGCCCAGTTCCACATCCGCCTTCAGGGCCACGGAGTCGTAACCCTGCACCAGCGGATACAAGAACTCGTGGATCGCGATGGGAAGACCCTGCTTGTACCGCTTGGAGAAGTCATCACGCTCAAGCATGCGGGCGACCGTGTGTTTCGCCGCCAGCTGGATCATGTCGGCGGCGGCCATCTCACCGAACCATTCCGAATTGAAGCGAACTTCGGTACGCTCGGCATCGAGAATCTTGAACACCTGCTCCTTATAGGTCTGCGCGTTCTCGGCGACCTGCTCGGGCGTCAGCGCCGGACGCGTCTCGCTCTTGCCGGTGGGATCGCCGATCATGCCGGTGAAGTCACCGATCAGGAAAACGACACGGTGACCCATCTCCTGAAAGGCACGCATCTTGTTTAGCAACACGGTGTGACCCAGATGCAGATCGGGGGCAGTGGGATCGAATCCGGCCTTGATGGTTAGGGGCCGCCCCTCGGCAAGCCGCTTGGCCAGGTCTTCTTGCCGGATGACCTCTTCAGCGCCACGAAGCAATTCGACGAGCTGCGAGTCTGGATTTGGCATCAACGATTCCAAGTATTGATGAAGCACTTTCTAGAAGTGCTTGCTAAGTGTTGGATTTTATGATTATTTGCACGGCATCGGGAGCGCTATTCGCACCCTGGACGCCTGCGGGAGGAGATTGAAGGCATGTCGCTGTCTGGCCGAGATTATAGCTTACGACCCCGTCGCACCCGGTCGAAACTGGTCCCGATCGCACTGTCGGTCACCGCGATCTCCAGTGGAAGTCTCGCCATCCTGCTGGGCATGCTTCCGGCAGAACAGGAATCCCTGCAGGTCGCCCCGCCGCGCGTTGGCGACCTGAGCCCGGTCCCGGCTGCCGAGGCGCTGGTCCACCGCACCCCGACGACAGCGTCAGATTCGCTCACCGACATCGCCGAAGACAGCTTGCAGACCGATGTCGCGGCGAACTGGCTGGAAATGACCGTCGCCAGTGGCGACACCCTGTCCGGCCTGTTCGACCGTTATGGCCTCGCAGCCGCCGACTGGATGGCGCTGAGCAAGACCGACGGCATCGGAACCGCCCTGACCCGCATTCGGCCTGGCGACCGTATCCGCATCAACCGTGACGACGCCGGCCGGGTCACCCGACTGGAATACCCGCTCGACACCATTACCACCATCTCTGCCGAACGTGGCGAAGACGGTTTTGTCGCCAACACGCTGACGGCTGACGTCGAAGAACGCATCGCCTACGCCAGCGGAGAAATTCAGAACAGCCTGTTCCTGACCGCCAACGCGTCAGGGCTGAGCGATCGCCTGACCATGGAGCTGGCCAACATCTTTGGCTGGGACATCGACTTCGTACTCGACATCCGTCGCGGCGATCGTTTTTCAGTCGTCTACGAGCAACGGTTTCTCGACGGCGAGAAGATTGATGACGGGCATATTCTCGCGGCGGAATTCATCAATCAGGGGCGCCTGATCCGCGCCGTTCGGTTCGAAACACCGGAAGGCGACGCCGACTACTACACGCCGGAAGGCGACTCGATGCGCAAGGCGTTCATCCGCACGCCCGTGGATTTCGCACGGATCAGCTCCGGCTTCAGCCTGGGGCGCAAGCATCCGATCCTGAACACGATCCGCGCCCACCGCGGTGTCGATTACGCGGCGCCGCGCGGGACCCCGATCAAGGCCACCGGCGACGGCAAGGTCATCTTCGCCGGGACCAAGGGTGGTTACGGCAGCACCGTCATCGTGCAGCATGGACGGCAGTACACCACGCTCTACGCGCACATGAACGCATTCCGCAGAGGCGTACGTTCCGGCACACGCGTCCGCCAGGGTCAGGTGATTGGATACGTCGGCAGCAGCGGCCTGGCAACCGGACCACATCTGCATTACGAGTTCCGCCTCGACGGCGTCCACCGCAACCCGATCACGGTGCCGTTACCGCGTGCCCATCCGGTGCCCGCCGCACTCAAGGCCGAGTTCACCCGGTCGGTCACCCCGCTGATCGCACAGCTGGATGTCCTCGCCAAGACACAGCAGGTTGCGGTCAACACCACCGAGTGAAACATCGTTATCTCGGCCTGATTTCCGGGACGAGCGCCGACGGCATCGACGCCGCGCTCGTCGAATTCGACGACCAGGGTCGACTGGCGGCACCCGCCATCACCCAAACCTCTCCCTACCCGGCCGACCTGCGCGCCGCCCTGCTGGACTGCATGCGCAGCGATGCGGCGCTGCCGCTGGACACGCTGGGCGAACTGGATCAGCGGGTGGCGAGGGCTTTCGCGGATGCAGCGCAAACCCTGCTCGTCTCCTCCAACCTGCCGGCCGAGGCCGTCACGGCGATCGGCTCGCACGGCCAGACGCTCTTCCACGCACCGGACAATCGCCACCCGCATACACTGCAGATTGGCGATCCGAGCCGGATCGCGGCACTGACCGGCATCGACACCATCGCGGACTTTCGCCGTGCCGACATGGCAGCAGGCGGCCAGGGTGCGCCGCTGGCCCCGGCGCTGCATGCCGCGCTGTGGCGCAGGCACGAAGAAACGCGCGCGGTCGTCAATCTGGGCGGCATCTCCAACGTGACACTGCTTCCGTCCGATCCCGGCTCGGCCGTGATCGCGTTCGATGCCGGGCCGGCCAACTGCCTCATGGACGGCTGGCATGCACGCCATCGCGGCGGCCCGGTCGACCTGAATGGCGAATGGGCCAGCCAGGGCAGCGTTATGCACGATCTGCTGCGCACGATGCTGGCCGATCCCTACTTCGCCCGCAGTGGCCCGAAGAGCACCGGACGCGAGTACTTTGACGCCGCATGGCTGGATCATCGATTGGCCGAGCACCCCGGCCTCGCGCCGGTCGATGTGCAGTCGACCTTGTTGCAGCTCACCGTGGAAACGGTTGCCTCAACCATCGAGGGCACAAGCACCACATCGGTGTATCTCTGCGGAGGTGGCGCGCACAACCAGGCGCTGATGTCACGCCTGCAGGCGCGACTGCCGGATGCCCGCATCCTGCGGACGGACGAGCTGGGGATTCCCGCCGACGACGTCGAAGCCGTCGCATTCGCATGGCTGGCGATGCGCCATGTCCAGAGGAAACCGGGCAACCTGCCCAGCGTCACGGGTGCGAACCGCGGGGTTGTCCTGGGAGGTTGTTACCCGGCTACGGGAGCTGATGCCGTCGATGCATGACCGCCCCGACTCAGAGGGGCACCGCGCGATTCAGACCGAGAACGAGTTGCCACATCCACAGGTCGTGGCTGCATTGGGATTGCGGATCACGAACTGGGCGACCGCTGCGCGGCCGCGGTTTGCTGATCGCAAACCGTTACCGGCCATGCTCCCACACCCCCGCCCACCTGTGGTGGGCAGCCCCCCTGACTCAGGGGGCAACGGCGCGACTCAGACCGAGAACGAGTTGCCGCATCCACAGGTCGTGGATGCATTGGGATTGCGGATCACGAACTGGGCGCCGTTGACGTCTTCGCGGTAGTCGATTTCGGCGCCACCGAGGTACAGCACACTCATCGGATCGACCAGCAGCGTGACCCCGCCGTTCTCAATCCGGGTGTCGCCGTCATCCGGCACCTTGTCGAACTTGAACCCATACTGGAAGCCCGAGCAACCGCCTCCGGTGACGAAGACGCGCAGGCATTGTTCAGGGTCCGATTCCTCGTTGAGAAGATCGCGCACCTTGGCGGCGGCGGCATCGGTGAAGACCACGCCGGAGTCCAGGTCGGGGATGTGCTGCTGTTCACTCATGCTTCAGACAATGAGGGCTGAGCCCTCAGGACTCAAGAGGATGACCCGGACGCCGCGGGTTCGCGTTCGGTCACCAGCTCCCGCTCGTCGGTCGTCGTCGACACGACCCGGGGACGCTGATGCGTGATCGCCTCCATCTGCTCGGCGTCCTCGTGGACCATCTGGCCATTGACCGTGGCGCCGCCCGCCATCTCGATCAACTTGTAGTAGACGTTGCCATTGACCCGCGCCTTGGCTGAGAGCTGCAGACGCTGGCTGGCGTGGACATCACCCTGGACGGTCCCGTTGAGATTGACATGCGGGACGCGGACATCCCCTTCGATGGATCCGCTTTCGCTGACCGACAGCACAGCGGAGTCATCGGAGGTCGCGATGATCTTCCCCCGCACCTTGCCGTCAATGTGCAGGCCGCCGGTGAAATGAATGTCGCCCTGAAGCTCCGTCTGCTTGCCGATCAATGTGTCAACGCGTGCACTGCTCACGGGTGCCTCCGGTTTGTCTGTCTTCTTGCTGAACATGTCACCCTCTGATGATCTCTTCCCAGTCGAACTGTCGCTCGATCCGGTTGTTCGCGCCCTGAGGGTCCGCCCAAATCACCAAACGCGTCGGCACGAAGCCCTCCGGGAGGGTGAAGTCGACGGTCAGTTCCTGAAAGAACTTGAACGAAAACTCGAGCTTGTCGCCATCACCCGACCTGATGGCCGCCAAGTCTAACCGAAGCGGCTCACCATCCTGCAGACCGTCAACCCAGAGTTGCGCCTGACCGGACACGCTGCGATTCCCTCGCACAGACTGGACCAGAGTCAGCGCCGCAGTGTAATGCAGCGACTCGGGCAGCTGGCGCAGGGACACACCATGAATGCGAACACCCGACTGCGTTTCATCCGGTTGCACGATGTCGCGATAGAACACGACCTTTTCGCGCAAACCCGAGATCTCGGCCTCCAGCTCCTTGAGCGACGCCCGCACGGTGGAGCAGGCCATCTGATCGATCTCCGCCGAGCGTTCGGTAAAGGTCAGTTGTTCGCGCAAACGCTGATTCTCCCGCTCCAGCTGCTTGGCCATCTCCTCGAGCTGATCGCGCTCGTCAGCCAGACTCTGCGCCCGTTCCCGCATCCGCGCCCAGTCACCGCCGGCGACGCTGAGCGCCAGGCCGTAGCCGCCCCACAGCAGCAACGCCACCAGCAGAACGACGAGCCCGGCGATCGTCCATCGCAACCACGGCTTTCGTGTCTGTTCATCAACGACGATCCGGGGAGCCATCAGGGCACCGCGGCTGGCTGGTTCAGACCGCTGACCTCATCCAGACCGAACATCAGGTTCATCGCCTGGATCGCCTGACCCGACGCGCCCTTGACCAGGTTGTCGATGACGCTGAGCACGGTGACGCGGCCGGGGCCGGTGGGGTGCACGGCGACCCGGCACATGTTGGTACCGCGCACGCTGCGCGTTTCCGGGTGGCTGCCAACCGGCATGACATCGACAAAGGCGGCACCGGCATAGCGCTGTTCGTACAGCGCCTGGACATCAACCGCGTCCGCCTGAATGACCGCATAGACGGTCGCGTGAATGCCGCGGGCCATGGGCATCAAATGCGGGGTGAAGATGACCTCGGTCGACTGGCCAGCGTGACGCGAGACTTCCTGGATGATCTCAGCCGAGTGGCGATGCCCGCCGACCCCATAGGCCTTGACGTTCTCGGTGGCCTCGGCGAGCAGCATCGGGATCTTCGCCGAGCGGCCGGCGCCGGACACGCCCGACTTGCAGTCGGCAATCACCGGCTGCGCAGCCAGCAACCCGGCTTCGGCCAGCGGCAGCAGCGCGAGCTGGACCGCCGTGGGATAGCAGCCGGGGCAGGCCACGAGCCTGGCATCCGGCAGCCGCGCGGCGGCGACTTCCGGCAACCCGTAAACAGCCTCGTCGAGCAGAGCCGGCGCCACATGGGGCACGCCATACCATTGCTCGAACACCGTCGCATCGTCGAGCCGGAAATCCGCGGACAGGTCGATGACCCGCACACCGGCATCCAGCAGCGGCGTCACCTGATGCATCGCGGTGGCATGCGGCGTCGCGAAGAACACCACGTCGAGCGCCTGCAAGGGTTCCGGCAGGCGGTCGGTGAAAACCAGATCGACATGACCACGCAAATGCGGAAACCAGTCGGCCACCGCCTGTCCCGCCGCCTGACGCGACGTCACGGCAACCACGTCCAGATCCGGATGGGTGACCGCCAGACGAAGCAATTCGCTTCCTGTGTAACCGGTCCCGCCGACAATTGCGGCCTTGATCATGCGCCTACTCGCTGTTCAGTTTCATACACTACGCGCATGGTCACACCGATCCCGCCGAGTACCGCGGTTCTCCGCATCAACGGCCACCAGCCATGATCCGGGGATTGCTGCGGCGTGTCCGCGCGCCGCTGGACCATATGCGCTTCCGCCTGAGCGGGCTGGAGGCGCCCCCGGGGCTGACGTTGCTGTCACTGCTGGGCACCCTGTGCGGACTGGCCTGCGGCGGGGTCATCATCGTGTTCCATGCGCTGATCGACCTGCTCCGACAACAGTCCGGACATCTGGGCGACCTTGCGGTGGGCGATAGTGTAACGATCCCGCTCGCGTTGTGGCTGCCGCTGCTGGGCGCGGCGATCGTCGGGTTGGCCTACCAGGGCCTGGCACGCGATACGCGCGACGGCGGCATCGTCCACATCGTCGAGCGGCTGACCTACCATCAGGGCGAGTTTCCATGGCGCAACGCCATCGCCCAGTTCATCGGTTCGGCCGCGGCGATCTGCACCGGCCAGAGCGTTGGCCGCGAGGGTGTTGCCGCGCACATGGGCGCCACGACCTCAAGCTGGCTGGGCCACTGGCTGCAACTGCCGAACAATGGCGTGCGCACGCTGGTCGGCTGCGGCACGGCAGCCGGCATCGCCGCCAGCTTCAACACGCCGCTGGCGGGGGTCATTTTCGCGATGGAAGTCGTGATGATGGAGTACACGCTGGCCGGCTTCGCGCCCATCATCCTCGCGGCGATCAGTGCCACGGCCGTCACCCATCTGTGGATGACCGATCACCCGCAGTTGCTGGTCGATGCCGCGGAACTGCGCTCGATGATCGAGCTGCCCTACCTCGCGCTTTGCGGCGGCGTGCTGGGCACCACGGCAGTCGCGTTCACGCGGCTCACCCGCATCCTCACCCGCTATCTGCTGCCGCAGCCGATCTGGCTGCGCATGCTGCAGGCGGGACTGGTCGCCGCGCTGTGCGGCTGGGTGTTCCCGCAGACGTTTCAGTTCGGGTTCGAGTCCATCAATGCCGCGCTGGCCGCGGAATTCGCCATCGGGGTCGCCCTGGGAGTCGCCGCGGCCAAGCTGGTGGCGACGGCCTTCGCCGTCTCCAGCCTGATGCCAGGCGGCATCATCATGCCCTGCCTGCTGATCGGCGCCGCCATCGGTCAGGCGCTGGGGCTGATCGCCGGCTGGCTGCTGGGGGACAGCGCCGCCGAGCCGATGCTGTACGCACTGCTGGGGATGGGCGCCATGATGGGCGCCGTCCTGCAGGCGCCGCTGACCGCGCTGGTCGCGATTCTGGAACTGGCCGGCCGCACCGAGATGGTGTTCCCCGCCATGCTGGTGGTGATTACCGCCATCCTGATCGCCCGCGAGGGGTATCACAGCGAAAGCATCTTCCTGACGCTGCTGCGTGATCGGGGCCGTGACTACAAGAACGACCCGGTCTCGCAATCGCTGCGACGCTCCAGCGTCGTCAGCTACATGGATCGCTCGTTCAAGCTCACCGGCCTCACCATCAGCGTCGCCGAGGCCCACGACATCGTCGGCCGCGATACCCGCTGGATTCTGGCGCGACGCAAGGACGGTCGCAGCGGTTACCTGCTGCCGCTTGCCGACCTGCTGCGCTACATGCTTTCCGAGGACGGCGAGGCGCTGGCCGACGAAGACAGGATTGCGTTGAACAAGATTCCGGCGGCCAACCGACTTCAGGCCGGGCCGATCCACCTGCGGGCGACCATGCAGGAAGCCTTCGAGACACTGCGGCGCACCGAAGCCGAGGCGTTGTACGTGCAACGCCGGGTTCGCGACGATGAACGCACGATCTACGGCGTGCTGACCCGTGACGCCATCGAGCGCGCTTATCTGCGCTGATCCGCCCGCGCCTGCAAGGCAGGCCGGCTTGCAGGCCTCCCGCCAATTCCCGATGATCCCTGCGCGCCGGCTCACCGCCCACTCAAGGGCTCTCTTCAACACCGGCCATTCCGGCCAACTCCTGGAACAGGTCTGCTGAGGTTTCCCGCATGCTCTGGCTCAAAGCCTTTCACGTCATTCTGATGGTCACCTGGTTCGCCGGTCTGTTCTATCTGCCGCGCCTGTTCGTCTACCACGCTCAGGCGGTGGACCGGATCGGTCAGGACCGCTTCAAGATCATGGAGCGCAAGCTGCTGATCATCATGACCATCGGCGCGGTCGGCACGGCCATCACCGGACTCTGGCTGCTGGTGGGCTGGTGGGCGGCCGCGCTCGCGACCTCGGGCTGGCTGCACGTCAAGCTGACCTGCATCGTGGCGCTGATCGCCTATCACCTGTGGATGTGGAAGACGGTGCGCGTGTTCGCGGCGGACGAGAACCGGCGTTCGGACCGCTTCTATCGCATCGTCAACGAGATTCCGGCATTGCTGCTGGTCGCCATCGTGATCATGGCGATGGTCAAGCCGTTCTGATTCGAGGGTTGCGCGGCGGCAACCGCGACGGAAAGACTCAGACGACTCGCGAGATCGCCACGGCGTTTGGCTCCGAGGCCGACTCGCGCATCACGTCCAGCGCGGTAGGCAGGCACTTGGCGCATTGGGTGCCGACGCACAGCTCACGACGCAGGTCCCGCAAGGCGCAGGGCGATGCCTGGACGCGCTCGCGAATCTGGCGGTCGGAGACTCGATTGCAGACACATACGATCATGAATCGTATGCAACCGCAAATAAGAGTGATTGTCAATTGCAGCGATAGTCAGTGGCGATGAACGGCTTGCGACACCGCTCAAATGGAACGGACCGACTCCGCTGCGATCAACGGCTCCAGCTCTTCCAGCGCGCGGCGGTAGACATCGCGCTTGAAATAGATCACCCGTTCCGGCGGCTCGCTGGGGTCGACCCATTGCCAGCTCTCGAACTCCGGGGTTTCATGCAGATCGAATCGAATCGCGGACTCGTCACTGCGCAGGCGCAGCAGGAACCAAATCTGCTTCTGCCCGATGCAGAGCGGCTTCTTGTTGCGGCGGATGAAACGCTTGGGCAAACGGTAACGCAGCCAGCGCCCGGTACGCCCGAGGCACTGCACGTCGTCCGGGTGTAACCCGAGTTCCTCGTGCAACTCGCGGTACATCGCGACTTCCGGCGTCTCTTCCTGGCCGATCCCGCCCTGGGGAAACTGCCAGGCATCCTGTCCGATTCGCTTAGCGATCAGCAGGCGCCCCTTGTCATTTGCGATGATGATCCCGACGTTGGCACGGAAGCCGTCTGCATCGATCACGGTGGCTTGCCACTTCTCTTCTTCTTTCACTGCATTCTGACCGAGAACCCACATGGCCGGCAACTTGGCACTTTTCGATCTGGACAACACGCTGCTTCTGGGGGACTCCGACTACAGCTGGGGTGAATTTCTCGTCAACGAAGGCCTGGTCGACGCCGAGACCTATTTTCAAAAAAACCGCGACTTCCACGACGACTACAAGGCGGGCCGCCTGGACATGAACGCGTTTTTCGCGTTCAGCCTGCAACCGCTGATCGATCATGGCTTGGAAACGCTGGCCGAGCTGCGACCGAAATTTCTGGAAGACGTGGTGCAGCCGATGATCGCGCCGGGCGCCGCCGCGCTGCTGGATTCGCACCAGGACGACACCCGCGTGATCATCACCGCGACCAGTCACTTCATCACCGAACCCATCGCCCGCTGGTTCGGCGTGGATCACCTGATCGCCACGAACCCGGAAATCGTCGACGGCCGGGTCACCGGACGCATCGCCGGCACGCCCTGCTATCAGGCGGGCAAGATCGACAAGCTGCGGGACTGGCTGCGCGAGACCGCACTGCCTTACGACAAGACCTGGTTCTACTCGGATTCCATCAACGACCTGCCCCTGCTGGAGTGGGCCGACCATCCGCATGTGGTCCATCCGGACGAATCACTGCGCGAGATCGCCGAGGCCCGGAACTGGCCAATCCTCAGCCTGGAGGACGAACCGGCCTGAGTCGCCGGGGGCTGCGGATCGGCCTAGCCAATCACGTCGACCACGGCGTCGCGCAACCGCCCGTTGGTGGCCAGCACGCTGGTCGTCTCCAGCCCCACCGGCCCGCCGTCCAGATCGGTGATGTCGCCGCCCGCCTCCCGGAGAATGACGGTCAACGCGGCGATATCCAGGATGTTGACGTCGGATTCGATCACCACATCGATCTTTCCCGAGGCCAGCAGGTGATAGTGGTAAAAGTCGCCATAGCCGCGAATGCGGTGCACCTGCTGGATCAGCCGCCCCAGATTTGCCCACCGTGCCGTACCGGCCAGCGTGGGCACATTGCCGATCGACAGTGTGGCCCGTGACAACGACGTGATGTCGCTCACATGCAGCGGCACGTCGTCCATCCAGGCGCCCTGCCCCTTTTCCGCCCAGGCGACCTGACCACCATCGAAACAGGGCGCCGACGACACGCCGACGATCAGTTCATCGTTGTGGAGCAGCGCGATCTGCGTGGAGAAGAACGGATAGCCGCGGACAAAGCTCTTGGTCCCGTCGATCGGGTCGATCAACCAGACATATTCGGCGTCCGCGGATTCGCGGCCGAGCTCCTCCCCGTAGAAACCATGGTCCGGAAAGGCGCGGCCCAGCACCTCCTTGATGGCCCGCTCGCAGGCGATGTCCACCTCGGTGACCGGACTGTCGTCCGGCTTGATCTGCACATCGAACGCCCCCTGATACCGGCTGCGAATGATCGCGGCCGCGGCCTCGGCGGCTTCCAGGGCGGCGGCAACAAAGGCGGATCGCGCGGGTGCGGACATGGATCAATCCTGATACGTGGCTGACGAAACGGGCCGCGCATGGTCGATGATTCGCGCGCCGCTGCCAAGCCGGCGCGTTGACGGACCAATCACCACCACCGTACGCTCGCCGCGTTGCTGGACACGGGAAATGGGTCACGCGGCATCGCCGCCCAAGCCCATGCTGCCCCCGCAACGGTAGGTGAGAACACCGCTCAGATCCCGCTCGCCACTGCGCCGGCACCGCCGCGTGGGAAGGCTTGTCTGATCGGCTCACGAGCCCGGAGACCGCCCAGCTTCACGGGAGCGATTAGCGACTCCCCGATCCGTTCGTGCCACGGAGGGTGGCACGTAGGTTCAGTGCGATGCCGTTCGCACCCCTGGACGTTGACCGTCGATGCCTGATCCCGTGCCTGGCGAGCGATTCGCATGGCCACCACAGCTCGTCGCCCTGAGCGGCGCGGCCGTTCATGCCTGCTTGGCGGTGGCGCTGTCTTGGCCGGCGTCGGCCAGCGCGCCACCGGACGACAGCCTGACCCTGCCCGACCTGATCGTGGAGGACGCCTCCACCGTCGACGCGGACAGCGGCACGCTGACGATCAACACCGGGGCCTACCGCGCCCGCGCCATCGAACTGGCCGAACTGCTGGACCAGTACGCCGGATTGCAGGTACGCCGCACCGGCGGTTTCGGCAGCTTCACCACCGTGTCGATCCGCGGCGCGAGCGCGCAGCAAACCGACGTGCGCCTCAACGGACTGCCGCTGGCGCCCAGCGTGGTCGGCGGGTTCAACTTCGGCACGCTGAGCCTGAAGGACTTGTCCGCGGTCGACCTTCACGCCGGCCAGGCGCCGGTGGAGTTCGCGCAGGCGACGCCCGGCGGGGTGATCAATCTGCGCACCGAGCTGGGCGAGAGCGGCTGGGGACAAAGCGGCTACGCCAGCTATGGCTCGGCGGCCACCTGGCAAGCCGGCGTCCGGTCCGGAGCCAGAACCGGTCCGGTTGCGCACGGCCTGAGCCTGGGTGCGGCGGCCAGCGCCAACGATTTCACCTTCGTCAATCCGAACCGCGCGTTCGACCCCGACGACCCGAACCGCAATCAGGAAGAGCCACGGCGCAACGCCGATGTGGATCGACGTCACGGTCTTTATCTGGGCGAGTGGCGCATCAGTCGGGATCGCACCTTTGACGCACTCGCTCAGCACAGCGTCCAGACACAGGGGCTGCCAGATGCCCGCAACAGCGCCTCGGCGCGGACGCGACTGACCAGCAGACAGACCAACTTGCAGCTGCGCCTGCGCGGGTCACAAGGCACGAACAACCGCTGGTCTACCCGCGGCTTCTGGCATCGCACACGTCTGGACTATGACGATCGCGAGGACCAACTGGGCGTCGGTGCGCAACTCACCCACAGCGAACAGCAGCAGTACGGCGGCGCGCTGGGCTATCACCGAGGATTCGGCCCGCGGTGGCGCTGGGACGCACAACTGGAGTACGCCCGCGAAACCTATGCCGCGACGGATCTACTGAGCGGCCGGACCTCCGCCGGCCGTCGGGATCACGCAAACCTGGCCAGCCGGTTGGGCTGGACCAGCCCGTCATCGCGCTGGATCGCCGGCCTGACGCTGCGCCATCAGCATGCCGAAGACCGCTACGACGCCGGTGGCGAACGGCGGGAGGACGATCTCGACGCGACACGCCCGCAGCTGGATCTGCGCTGGCAGCCCGGCGAATCGTTGCAACTCCATGCTCAGGGCGGTGGCTACGTGCGGCTGCCGACCTTCTTCGAGCGCTACGGCGACCGCGGCCTGTTCATCGGCAACCCGGCGTTGCAACCGGAGCGCGGCCGCAACCTGAACCTCGGACTGCGCTGGCGCCAGCCGGGCTGGAGCCTGCACGCCGAGGGCTACGCCAGCGATCTCGATGACGCCATCGTGACCCAGTACGACGTGCTCTCCGGCATCGGCCGCGCGGAAAACGTGGCCGGCGCCCGGGTGCTCGGCGTGGAACTGGGCAGCCGCTGGTCCGGAACACTCGGCTGGCTGGGCATGACGATGCAGGCCCGCGCAGCGTTGCAGGACACCGAAAACACCAGTGACGGCGTGCTTCACGGCAAGCAGTTACCCGGTCGCTTCACCGAGAAGACCTTCGTGGGCACGACGCTGTGGCTGCCCGGGCGCCTGGAGCTGTTTCACGAATGGGTTTACGTCGGCGGCGTGTTCTACGACAGCCTGAATTCCCGACCGGCGCCGGACCGCCACGAGCATGGCATCGGCCTGCGCAAGGCCTTTTCACTGCCCGGATCGACACTGGATGCGGGCTTCGAGGTCCGCAACCTGACCGACGAACGTCTCGAGGATTTCAACGCGCAGCCGCATCCCGGCCGCCAGTTCTTTGCCAGTGTCGAATGGACGCTGGACCCGCACACGACCACAGGGAGTCCCCCATGATCCGCAACCTGATTCTGATCCCGCTCACCGCCGGCCTCGCCGCGCTGGCGGGCTGCGACAACACCACCGTCGGTGGAGGCGGTCTCGTCATCGACGAGGCACCGCGCGCGGTGGTCACGACGCAGGCCGGTGATTTCACCAGCGGCGCGCACGCGCTGGTCGAGGTCGAAGCACCGTATGACACCACCGCCAACCTTGATGCCGGCGAATCCGACATCAGCGTGACCACCGAAGGCAACGCGCTGTACAAGCTGCGCCGCTTCAATCTCGACACCATCACCAAGTACAGCCTGGACGCACCCGGTACGCCGGTCTGGCAGTTCTCGACGCTGGACCCGGAGGACGAGACCTCGGCCAACCCGTACGACCTTGTCTTCGCGGCGCCGGACAAGGCCTACCTGCTGCGCTACGGCCAGCCGGACGCCTGGATCGTCGACCCCAGCGTCAGCGCCGAAGCCGATTTCAAGCTCGGCGAGCTCGACCTGTCCGCGTACAGCCCGAACAGCTCGGCCAACCCGAACATGGCGCGCGGCATCATTGTCGACGACAAGCTCTTCGTCGCCATGCAACGCTTCGATGACGCATTCAACGCTCACGATGCCTATGTCGCGGTCATCGACGTGGCCACCGACACCGAAATCGATACGGATCAGGACCCGGCGCTGGCAGGCATTCCCCTGCCGGTCCGCAATCCGTTCACATCCGACGACGCCGACTTCGTCTACGACGCCGGCCTCGGACTGATCTACGTCGTCGCACCGGGCAGTTCCAGCTTCGACCCCGACACCTTCGAGTCGACACCGAACTACGACGGCGGCCTCGTGACCATCAACCCGACGACTTACGAGACCACGCTGCTGATCGATGATTCAGCGGTTACGGGACAGATCAGCGATCTCGTGATCATCAACGAGCAGCTTGCCTATGTGATCAGCTCGGCCGGTTTCGGCAGCAACAGCCTGTACCGCATCAACCCCACGACCGGGGCGTTCCTCGACCTCGATGGCGGCGCGCCGCAGCCGGTGGCCGGCCTGGGTGGCACCAATCTGACGGCGCTGAATGTCGATCTTGGCCAGCGCCTGTGGGTGGGCCGCGGCTCGGCCTCCAGTCCGGGGATTACCATTGTCGACACGCTGGATGACTCGATCACGCAGGAACTGATCCCGCTGACCCGCAATCCGGCGCGGATCGAATTCACCGACGTGGAGTAAGCGCGATGGGCCACCGCCTGAGCAAGATCACGACCCGGACCGGCGACGGCGGCACGACCGGCCTGGCGACTGGGGAGCGGCTGCCGAAGACCCATGTCCGCTTCGAGGCCATGGGTGACGTGGACGAGCTC
>NZ_CAXFCL010000262.1:0-13766 GCF_964000955.1 uncultured Abyssibacter sp. | reverse complement strand
TCCGTCGCCCTCGCCGCCGCACCGACCGGGTCGCATATCGACCGCGAACCCGGCGAGACCTGTGGAGCGCGCAACGTCACGGTGATGACTCGTGACGACCTCGAGCGCTCGGGTGCGATGACCGTCGCCGACGCGGTCCGGCGCACGGCGGGTCGTCCGGACACCGCCATGCCCGAGTGCAAGAAGGACAAGCCCCCGGAAGACTCCGAGGCCGGAGCAACCGAGACCAACTGACGCCGGTCGCGGCCGCCGCCCCCGGTTCAGGCGGCCGTCGCCAGCGATTCCGTGCCGGCCGCGCGTTGCCGCCCGGCACCCGGCTCGAGAGAACCGTGGCGCAGCACACGGCCCATCTGCTCCGCACCCAGCGTTCGCCCGTGCGCATCGCCGGACCATGCGACCTTGCCGGCAATCAGCGTCAGCGTCACCACGCCGTCGGAGCGGTTCACGAGCTGATCGTTCTGGAACGCCTCGCGGTGAATCCGGCGCATCCGCGACTCCGAATCATAGGCACGCAGGGCGGCCGGATCGACCAGGATCACGTCGGCCTGTTCGCCGATTTCGATGCTGCCCGCACGCACGCCGAAAAAGTCCGCGGGATCACGCGTCAGCCGTTTCACGTGCCACGCGACCCTGTCCAGACCTTCGGCCTGCGCAATCTTCAGCCCGCGCAGATTGGCGTCGTAGAACGCCATGTTGGTCAGGTGTGCTCCGGAATCGTTGAAACCGGGCAGCACCAGAGGATTGAACAGCAGCTCCTTGACCACGGCCGGATCACGGTTCGCCGAGACCACGTACCAGCGCATGTCGAGATCATAGGTCCGCAACAGATGCAGCATGAATGCCGCGTCATCGCCGATGGGCTTGGGGAAGCCGGCGAACACCGCCGCCTCCGCTTCGCTGCGAGCCCCTTCGCCGGTCGCCTGCCAACGGGTCAGGCGATCGAAGACCTCCTGGAATGTGGTGTCCTTCCATAGCGCATCGACCTCGCCAGGGACCTGCACGAACACCATCTGATCCAGACGACGGCTGAACGCCATGCGCTCGCGCTTGAGCCTGCGCGCCAGATTCGCCAGCGTGAAACCGGACTTGCCATGGCGCCACATCTTGCGGAATCGGGCCTGATAGGCCGGATCGTCCAGCAGGGCCGCCCGCGCGGCGCGATCATCCAGATCCGGCTCGTTGAGCTCGCGCAACTCGTCGATCTCCTCGGCGAGGGGATTGATCGGCCCATCCCAGAACACCTTGAACGGAGCCGCCAGGGCCTGGAATCGGAAATGGCCGTTGATCAGCCGCGAGTTCAGCAGACGGCTGAGCAGTCGACCGAGCTTGGCGATGCCGCGATTCGTGGCGATATCCAGCGCCGCGACGGCGGTGATCTTCAGCGGCTTGCCGAACAGCCGCCCGCTGCTCAGCAGGAAATTGCGTAACACCTGCGGCGGGCTGTCCTTGGGCGGCGTCGCCTGCCAGACGCGGTCGTGGTGACGCACCACGTTGGTCAGCCGCTTCAGTTCCTTGTAGCTGCCCCACTGACTCGGAATCTTGGTCCGGCGGTGCGGATCGTTGGCCAGGAAGTGAAACGGCAAGGCGTCGGTGGAGAATCCCGCGTAGCCCTCCTGCATCGCCTTCTCGACCAGGGACTCCATGCGAGCGAGTTCCGCTTCGGTGGGGTGGCGCGACACCGACTCGCGCAGCCCCATGACCTCTGCGCGCAGCATCGAGTGCGGCAACAGCGGGACGACATTCGGACCCAGCGGCATGGCGTCGAAATGGGACAGGTACCCCGCCGAATCGCTCCATCGCACCTGGTCGACGACGCGCGTCAGAACGGGCTTGGGGATGTTCTCCACCCGGGCGAAACAGTCGACGATCGGGTCCTCGCCATTGCGCCGCTGCGCACCGAAGGCCAGGCCCAGTGAACAGTTGCCGAACACCACGGTGGTGGTGCCGTGGCGTACTGCCTCGGGCAGGCCGGGCGCCAGCTCGACCTCGAGATCGAAGTGGGTATGGATATCGAGCAGACCCGGCATCAGCCACTGTCCGTCGGCATCGATCACCGTGTCCGCCTGCTCGACGGGCAATGCGTCACCGCGCGCGGCGACGCGGCCATCGGTGATGGCCAGATCCTCCTGCGTCGGTTTCGCCCCGGTGCCGTCAAAAATCAACGCGTTGCGAATCAGCGTATCCCAGCGTGCCGTCTCACTCATGAGGGTCTCCTTACCTCAGACCGGCCCAGGTTGTTGAAAACACTCTAGCGTCCCGACGCCCGCGACGCTGTCGTAGATTCGTCCCAGTACCGCCGCAGTCCGTGCTGCCAATCAGCCGCCGGTCTCGGCGCCCGGTCGGGCAATCGCCCGCCAGATCATCTCGAAAAACGTATCCGCCCGGGACGCCAGCGGTTCCTGCATGCCACGACTGAGCCACTGCGAGATGAGCCGGGCGGCGACGCCGTAGAAAAAGTCCAGCAGGTCGCGCTCGTCCACCTCGTCCGTCAGGACCCCCGCCGCACGCCCCTCGGACAGCACCTGGATGAAAACGTGCGTGAACCGCGGCTGGCGCAAGGCCGGTTCACGGCTCCAGGCGTTGTGATAAAGCGCGTTCTGCATCAGCAGACCCACCTTGGGGTTGCGATCGTAGAACTCGAGCAGCACCCAGAACACCTTGCGCAGCCGGTCCTTGTAGTTCTGGATGCCCTGCAGATGATCCAGCATGCGTTCGGTCACCTGCTGCATCCAGTGATCCAGCCCGGAGAACAGCAAGGCCTCCTTGCTGCCGTAGTACTTGTAGAGCGTCTGCAGGCTGACCCGCGCCTCCCGCGCGATTTCCGCCATGCCGACCTTGTGAAACTCGCGCTGCGAGAACACCTCCAGCAATGCCGTTTCGATGCGCTCCCGGGTGCGAGGATCCAGCCCGCTCAAATCGGGCAATGCGTCGGTTGTCGTCATGGTAATCAATGTTACCGGATTGACCCTGGTGACGCCAGAACCGACCTGAATCCGCGTTGCAATTCGGTACCGTATGGACTAGCTTACCGAACAGTCAAACCGTGCGTTGCCATCAACCATTCTGAGGCGCGCACAGGTAATACCAATTACCAATGCAAATGCGAGCACAGGCTCGCGGAGAGACTTCCCATGACCGAAGCCTACGTGTTCGACGCCGTTCGAACCCCTCGCGGCAAGGGCAAGAAAGACGGCTCCCTGCATCAGATCGCGCCGGTGGATCTACTGAAGAACGTGCTGGTGGAGCTGCGTGATCGCCACGCGCTGGATACCAGCCAGGTCGATGACGTCGTACTCGGCTGTGTCACCCCGGTGGGCGAACAGGGGGCCGACATCGCCCGCACCGCGGTGCTCTACGCCGACTGGGATCAGTCGGTTCCGGGCGTGACCCAGTCGCGTTTCTGCGCCTCCGGCCTGGAGTCGGTCAATCTGGCCGCGATGAAGGTGAAATCCGGGGAGGAGCATCTGGTCGTCGCCGGAGGCGTCGAGTCGATGAGTCGCTGGCCAATGGGCTCCGACGGCGGCGCCATGGTCATGGACCCGCGCGTCAACGCCAAGATGGATTTCGTCCCCCAGGGCATCGGCGCCGACCTCATCGCGACACTGGAAGGCTTTTCACGCGAGGATGTCGACGCCTTCGCCGTCGAGTCCCAGCGCCGCGCCGCGGCCGCGCAGGAAGCCGACCATTTCCGGCGCTCGGTGGTCCCGGTCAAGGACGATGTCGGCCTGACCGTGCTGGATCATGACGAAACCGTGCGCGGGACGACCACGGTCGAGACGCTGTCCGGCCTGAAGCCCTCGTTCCAGCAAATGGGCGTCATGGGCTTCGACGCCACGGCGCTGCGCAAGTATCCGACGGTGGAGGAAATCAACCACGTCCACCACGCCGGCAACTCCTCCGGCATCGTCGACGGCGCCTCGGTGGTGCTGATCGGCTCGAAGGACAAGGGTGTCGAACTGGGCCTGAAACCCCGCGCCCGCATCGTCTCCACCGCCGTCGTCGGCACGGAGCCGACCATCATGCTGACCGGCCCCGGCCCGGCGTCGATGAAGGCGCTGAAGAAGGCGGGCATGACACCAAAGGACATCGACCTCTACGAGATCAACGAAGCCTTCGCCGCCGTCGTGCTGAGGGCGATTCGCGATCTCGACATCGATCCGGCGACGGTGAACGTCAACGGTGGCGCCATCGCCCTGGGTCACCCGCTGGGCGCAACCGGCGCGATGCTGCTGGGCACGCTGATCGACGAGCTGGAGCGACAGGACAAGTCCACCGGACTGATCACGCTGTGTGTCGGCGGCGGCATGGGCATCGCCACCGTGATCGAGCGTGTCTGATTTCGTTTGACGACGACGCCGTGCGTGGCGCGCTGGCGGCGTTCCCGACCTCTTCGCAATGCTCATGAACAGACGTTCACTGCGCTTGCTCAATCGGCCGGCGCCTTGCCAGCACACCACGCACGACGCCGCCACATTGACTGACCTAATTCAAGTATTCAACGGAGGCGTACCGTCATGGTGGCCAACCTGAAAGACAGTCCTGAATCCCCCATCCGCTACGCCGTCGATGCCGACGGCATCGCACTGATCACGCTGGACATGCCCGGCCGTTCGCAGAACGTGCTGAACGACTCGCTGACCGGGCCGTTCCGGGCGGTCATCGAACAGGCCTACGGCGATGACGCGGTCAAGGGTCTGGTGATCACCTCCGGCAAGCGGGACTTTCTCGCCGGCGCCGATATCGACGGGTTGTACCGGATGACCGATCCGGCCGAGGTCGTGGCGATGTCGGATGCGTTCAAGGCACTGCTGCGGCAGCTGGAAACGGGTGGCAAGCCGGTGGTCTGTGCATTGAATGGATCGGCGCTGGGCGGTGGACTGGAACTGGCGCTGGCCTGCCATCACCGCGTGGCGTTGAACAACCCGAAGGCGAAGTTCGGGCTGGTCGAGGTCAAGCTGGGCCTGCTGCCGGGCGGCGGCGGCACGCAGCGCCTGCCCCGCATGATCGGCATCCAGACCGCGCTGCCGCTGCTGATGGAAGGCAAGGAATTGCGTGTCGCGGCGGCGAAAGCACAGGGCATCGTCGACGAGGTCGCCGACACACCGGAAGACCTGATCGCCAAGGCCAAGGCCTGGGCGAAGGCGAATCCCAAGGCGACGCAGCCCTGGGATGACAAGAAGTTCCGCTACCCGGGCGGTGACGCCAAGCATCCGGCGGTGGCGCAGATGCTCGCGATCGCGCCGTCAATGCTGCGCGCCAAGACCCACGGCAATTTCCCGGCCACGCTGCACATCATGGCCAGCGTCGTCGAGGGCTCGCTGGTGGACTTCGACAACGCGCTGAAGATCGAGTCGCGCTACTTCGCCGCCTGCGTGGTCTCGCCGGAAGCGAAGAACATGATCACCACGCTGTGGTATCAGCTCAATCACATCAACAAGGGCGGCTCGCGACCGGACGGTTTCGAGCGCTCACGCTTTTCCAAGGTCGGCATTCTCGGCGCCGGGATGATGGGCTCCGCCATCGCCTATGTCAGCGCCAGGGCCGGCTTTGACGTCGTGCTCAAGGACGTGTCGCAGGACGGCGCGGACAAGGGCAAGGCGTACTCCGAATCGCTGGTGAAGAAAGCGGTCTCCAAAGGCCGCATGAGCAAGGAGGACGGTGCAGCGCTGCTGGACAAGATCCTCCCCACCGGGGATGTGCAGGACCTCGCCGGCTGCGATCTGATCATCGAGGCCGTGTTCGAGGACCGGGGACTGAAAGCCAAGGTGACGCAGGAGACGGAGGCGGTGATGGACGCGAACGGTGTGTTCGCGTCCAACACCTCCACCCTGCCGATCACCGGGCTGGCCGGACCTTCCCTGCGCCCCGACCGGTTCATCGGCCTGCACTTCTTCTCGCCGGCCGACAAGATGCCGCTGGTGGAGATCATCAAGGGCGAGCAGACCAGCGCCGAAACGCTAGCCCGCTCCTTCGACTTCGTCCAGCAGATCAAGAAGACGCCGATCGTCGTCAACGACTCGCGTGGCTTCTACACCTCGCGCGTGTTCTCCACCTACATCATGGAGGGCATCGCCCTGCTGGCGGATGGCGTACATCCGCGACGCATCGAGATGGCCGGGCTGAAGGCCGGCATGCCGGTCGGGCCGCTGGCGCTGCACGACGAGGTCTCGCTGTCCCTGTCGCTGCACATCATGGATCAGACCCGCAAGGATCTGGAGGCCGAAGGCAAGCCGCTGCCCGACGCGCCGGCCCATGACCTGATCCGCAAGATGGTCGTGGACCTCGACCGCCCCGGCAAGAAGGCCGGTCGCGGCTTTTACGACTACCCGGAAGGTGGCAAGAAACACCTGTGGGCCGGCCTGGCCGAACACTGGCCGGTGGCCGCCGAGCAGATTTCGGAAGACGAAATCGTCGAGCGCATGCTGCTGGCTCAGGCCAACGAGACCGTCCGCTGCCTGGAGGAAGGCGTGCTGGAGTCGGTCTGGGACGCCAACATCGGCGCCATCTTCGGCTGGGGCTTCGCCCCGTTCCAGGGTGGACCGCTGCAATACCTGAACGCCTACGGCCTCGACAAGGCGGTGGCGCGGCTGCGTGAGTTCGCCGAGCACTATGGCGAACGGTTCTCGCCCGCGACCCGGCTGGTCGAGATGGCCGAGGCCGGCGAAGCCTTCGAACGCGTGCCGGCGTAACGGATTCCCCCTCTTTTCATAGTCTTAGGAGTCAGCAATGTTCCACTCGATCATGATGGGCATGAAGAACGCCGGCATGCTGCCCCGGCTTTCGGACACCGAACGCCAGGCGCTGGAAGCCGGCGATGTCTGGGCCGAGGGCGAGTTCTTCACCGGCAACCCGAACTTCAGAAAGCTGATGAGCGAGGCGTACAACAAGCTCACGCCGGAGGAGCAGGCCTTTCTGGATGGCCCCTGCGAAGAGGTGATCCGGATGTGCGACACCTGGGAGATCTCCCGCACCCGCCAGGTGCCGGACGAGATCTTCGACTACCTCGCCAACAACGGCTTCTTCGCGCTGCTGATTCCGAAGAAATACGGCGGCAAGGGTTTTTCGGTGCTGGCCCGCTCGACCATCATGGCCAAGCTGCAGGCCGCCGGTGGCGCCGTCGCGGCCATCGTCGTGATTCCGAACTCGCTGGGCGCCGCCGAGCTGACGGAAAAGTACGGCACCCAGGAGCAGAAGGAGCACTACCTGCCGCGTCTGGCCAAGGGCGAATACATCCCCTGCTTCGGCCTGACCGAACTGACCGCGGGCTCCGACGCCGCATCGATCAAGGCCGATGGCGTCGTGTTCCGCGACGAGGACGGCCATCTCAAGGCGCGGATGAGCTTCGCCAAGCGCTACATCACGCTGGCACCCATCGCCAACCTGATCTCGCTGGCCGTGCGCCTGCGCGACCCGGAAAACCTGCTCGGCAAGGGCGAGGACCTCGGCATCACGGTCATGCTGCTGCACAAGGGCATGGACGGGCTGTCCATCGGCAAGCGCCATGACCCCATGGGCGTGAGCTTCCACAACGGACCGATCTACGGCGAAAACGTCGTCGCCCCGCTGGCCAACACCATCGGCGGCATCGACTATGTCGGCAAGGGCTGGAAGATGCTGATGGAATCGCTGGCCGGCGGCCGCGCGATCTCCCTGCCCGCCTCCGCCGTTGGCGGCGCACGCATGCTGGCCTCGGTGACCGGGGCCTATTCCATGGTCCGCGAGCAGTTCAACATGCCCATCGGGCTGATGGAGGGCCCGCAGGCCAAGGTCGCACGACTGGCCGGCCTGCAGTATCTGATGGAAGCCGCACGGATCTACTCCTGCTCGGCCGTGGATGCCGGCCACGAACCGCCGGTGGTCTCCGCCATCCTCAAGCAGAACCTCACCGAGTTGATGCGCGAGCTGTCCATCGACGCCATGGACGTGATGGCCGGCGCCGCGATCCAGCGCGGCCCCAACAACATCGTCTCCGAGGCCTACATCGCCGCACCAATCAACATCACCGTGGAAGGCGCGAACATCCTGACCCGCACGCTGATCATCTACGGCCAGGGCGCGAACCGCTCGCATCCCTACGCCCGCAGGCTGGTCGAGTCAGTGGAGGCGGAGGACACGGATAGCTTCCGCAGCGCCCTGCTCGGCTGGGTCGGCGGCATGGTCGTCAACGTCGGCCGCAGCATCACCCGCTACCTGACCCGCGGCTGGACCGCCGGCTCGCCGGTATCGGGCGAAACCGCGACCTACTACCGCCGGCTGGGCTGGGCCTCGACCCGCTTCGCCCTGCTGTCCGACCTGGCGATGATCTTCATGGGCGCCAAGCTCAAGGCCAAGGGCAACTTCACCGGCCGGCTGGCTGATGTGCTGTCCTGGATCTTCCTGTGCACCGCGACGCTGCGTCGCTTCGAGGCCGAGGGCCGGCGCGCCGAAGACCTGCCGATGGTCCACTACGCGCTGAACTACGGCCTCAAGCAGATCCAGGACGGCTTCGAAGGCATTTACGCCAACTTCGAGGCGCCGGTCGCGGGCTGGTGGTTCAAGTCCGTCGGCGGCTGGCTGCTGCGGCTGAACCCCATCGGCAAGGGCGTGAGCGACGAGCTGCTCGCCCCGACGGCCGCGGTCGTGCAGACCTGCGACGAGCGCCTGAAGCACCAGCAGGAAGGTCTGTTCGTGCCCACCGACACCACGCGCGGCGCCGGACGGCTTTATCACGCCTTCCGCCTGCTGCACGAGGTACGCCCGGTACACGCCAAGATCATCGCCGCGGTCAAGACGAAGACGTTGCCCAAGGGCCATCCCGCAGACCTGATCGATCTCGCGCTGGAGAAGAATGTGATCAACGCCGGCGAGGCCGAACAGGCCCGGACCGCGCGCCGCGTGCAGCTCGAATCCTGGGGCGTGGACGAGTTCACGCCGGAGGACTATGTCCGCATCGGCTCATCCACCGATGTCACCGAAGGATTCATCGGCAAGGAAGCACCTCGGCCCAAGCTGGTGGCCTCCGGCCAGGCCTGATCCACCGACCGTCCGGGCATTGACGCCAAGCCCCGGTCTGCGCGAGCAGGCCGGGGCTTTTTGCTGCCCGGACAATGCTCCCACGTTCCCATTCAGGCCACGGTTCGTTACGCTCGACAACCCTCAGTCAGTCGGGACAAGCAATGAAACGCGGAGCATGGATTGCCATCGGTCTCGGGGTTGTCGCCCTGATCGCCATCCTCGTGCTGGTGCAGTTCGGCGCCAAGCTGAGCAAGGCCGAGCCCCAGGAGGAAACGGTCGCCGAAGCCCCGCCTCCGAAACCGCCTGAGCCGAGATACCCGATCGAGGCGCCCGAGCCTCCCGCCGACGAATCAACGGACGATACGGCCGATCAGGAGGACGTGGCCGCGCCGGAACCCACGCCGCTACCGACGCTGGATGACAGCGACGCGCCGTTTCGCGCGGCCATCGACGAGGCCGCCGGACCAAGCGCGGTCGAGCGCTTTCTCGTCCCGGATTCGGTCATCCGCAAGGCCGTTGTCAGCGTCGACAACCTGGACAGCGACCCGGTGTCGCGCCGCTTCCGCCCGGTGATCGATGTCGATGGCGATGTTCCGGTCATCCGCAGCGGCGACTCGATCCGGCTCGCCCCGTCCAACTACGAGCGCTACAAGCCATGGGTCACCGGGTTCGTCAGCATGCCGCCCGCCACGCTGGTCGACACTTACTCCCGCTATTACCCGCTGTTTCAGGAGAGCTACGAGGACCTGGGTTATCCGGACGGCTACTTCAATGACCGGCTGATCCAGATCATCGACCACCTGCTGGCAACGCCCAGCGTCGACGGCCCGATCTTCCTCAAGCAGCCGAAAGTGTTCTACGAGTTTGCCGACCCGAAGCTGGAGCGTCTGTCCTGGGGGCAGAAGGCATTGATCCGCATGGGTCCGGAGAATGCCGCGGCGGTGAAGAAGCAGCTGCGCGCGATTCGGGACGAACTGCTCTCGCGGGCGAGCGGGGACTGACGCGCGACCGCGGGCAGCCTTGCGCTCAGGCCGCCACTTCGGCCAGCAATTCGTCGCTGGCGCCCCTGGCCTCCAGCGCGGCACGCAACTCGTCGCGCCACTGAGCGCTTGCGTCTTCGAGCACGGCGGTGATGCGGGCCCGGCTTTCCGGCGACATCAACATCACCGCATCCGCCAGCAACGGCCACAGCCCCTCGTCCCCGGCCACGGAGAACGCGCTGCGGATCACCTCGTCGGACTGCATCGCGATCAGATCCGCCATGCGGCCCCTGAGCTCCGCCGACGTGCCGTCCACCATGGCCAGCGCCTGTGGCCATAGCGCCTCGGCCTGCGCCGCGACCAGTGTCGCGCCCAGACGCTCGTCGTCCATCGCAGAAATGATGCCTTCCAGGCGCGCCTTGCTCTCGATATAGAAACCGATGCGCAGCAGGTCCGATGGCTCGTCGATGGCATCCATGACCGCGGCGACGACATCGTCGTCCAGCGCATCGGCGAACTGGGCCATGACAATGTGCTCGCGATTGCGCCGCAGCTCGCGGGCGACATCGACCACCAGCGCCGTGGGCATCGCGCGGATGATCGGACCGCTACGCCCGGGATCCAGCGACAGGCAAACCCGCGCCAGAAACGGCACCGGCAGCTTTTCCGACAGGGCCAGCGCCTGCTTGGGGTCCATTTCGCTGGCCACTCGGCCGGCCAGCGTCTCACCGATGAACTTCTGCGTGAACTGCGCAGACAGGCCGGTGGGGAGCAGCCGCGTCGCACCCGCCAGCTTGGAGAACAGGCTGCGGTGACGACCGAACAGCGCGTTGGCCGCAACGCTGCGCGCAAGCCGCAGTTCCTCTTCGGAGCACTGACTCAACGCGCCCAGATCGGACGCCTCGCAGCCCAACAGTCTGGCGAGCTTGATGCGCTCCGCCTGTTGCAACAGCGCGCTCATCGCTCGAACAGCTTCTTGACGGGCCCGCGCAGCAGCCTGGGCATGGCGTCGAGCATGCCGTCCATGGCCTCCTTCAGCTCGCGCGCCTGGTGGGTCTGCGCAGCCTTGAGCAAGGTCGCCAGATCGTCCGCCGCGGGAGCATCGAGTTCGCTCAGCCGCTGGATATCCGCGTCAGCCACCGACGCCGCGGCCAGCGTGTTTCGGGTCTCTTCTCTCATTGCTTCGGAGGGACGTGCAGCCCCGCGGTATGTCGATCAGAAGTTGAATACGGCATAGAGGTTGTAGAAGTCCCGGTCCTGTTCGAGGTTGTGGACGCCACCGCCCATGTACCACTGATACGTGGCGCCCAGGGACAGGCTCTGGCCGATCTTGAACAGGTTGTTGTCGGTGTCGGCGTCTGTCCCTGCACGTCGTGGAACCACAGGAACTGCGGTTCATAGGTCACGCCGCGAAGAATCTCGTTGTAGGTCAGGCGCAGCAGGGCCCGGTAGCCCCACGCGAAGTCGGTGGGCAGGCCGGTTGTCTGCTGAGTCGGGTTCAGGCTGAGCGTCCGGTCAACGCCGTCGGGCGCGGTCCCGGTGCCATCGGCCCCGTAGCTGGGATGGGTGAAATCACCGGTGCCCTGGAACGGCAGTTCCTGCGGGTCCGGCATGTCGTGCTGGTACCAGAATCCACCCTCCAGCAGGAACAGCACCGAATCGGCGCCGAACGGATTGTTCGACCAGATCCGCAGGCCGGCGAGCGAGAGCTGCGTCGCATCGACCCGCTCGTAACCCCGAACGTAGTCGCCGGCCCCCACGGTGACACCACGATACGCGGACAGATAGTCCGGAACCGCGGAGCGGCCGCTCGGAATCGTCAACCCGACATCGGGCAACGGGATGGGCAAGGGAACACCGAGAATAGCCTCGATCGAGTCCAGCGAGATCGGGATGTCCTGTTCCGGGAAGGCGGGCTGGAGACCGGCGAAGATCACGTCGGTCAGATGCACCTGCACCGGCAAATTCCGGCGGTGGGACAGCTCACCCGAGAACGCCCAGTTTCCGACGTTCGTATTGAACGACAGGCCGAACATGTCGATGTCTTCCGGGTATTCGACCTGGATATCGAGCGTGTCGATGGGCAACGGTTCGTTGTCGGGATTGTCGGTCGCGGACAGGATGCCGTTGAACGTCAGGCCGCAAGCGGCGGCGGCGAGGAGGATGTTGTCGGGATCGGCGGCACCCCGCAGGCAGGACTCGTCGGTGGCGTAGACGCTCACGAGCGGCAGGCGGCTGTGGTAGCGAAGGTAGTAGAAGCCGAATTCGGTTCCGTTGTTGATGTTCGACGCGAAATACGACAACCGCATGCCGAACTGCCCCTGGTCGCGCGCCTCGCGCTCCGGGCGCACCGCCGCCGTGCGATTCGAACTGGAGATCAGTCCGGCGCCGGTTGCCGGCGGGACGTACTGCTCGTCCGGATCGTCATTGAACTGGCCCAGCGTAATCATCGCGTAGTCGGTGCCGCCAATCAGGTCATTGGTCGACAGAAAGCTGCCGGGCGGCTGGATGCGCACCGGAACGAACTCGAACTGGTAGACGAACTCCGCCGCCAGGCTGTCGGTCAGCGCCGTCTGGAACACCGCCATGCCGGCTGGCTGGTTGACCTGCCCCAGTTCGAAACCGGGAAAGCCCGCGATCGTCGCGTCCAGCGGGTTGAGTTCGTTGACGCTGTTGAACAGGGTCAGCGTGGCCTCGCCCCAGGGTACGACCTGGCGACCGATCTGCACGGAGACCTCGCGGTCGAACAGGTTGAAGTAGCGCTGCACGTACAACTCGCGCAGCTCGATGTCCGACGCGAAGTCACGCTCGACATAGGCCGGCCGGGGCACCGATGCCTCCTGCCAGCGATCATCCAGGTGGGTTTCGTCGAAATCGACGTTCTCGGGATCGTAGAAGGCCAACGCGGACGCCCGGAACTTGAAACCGCCCCAGTAGGCGGTCAGCTCGGGCGTGGCGTAGGTGGTCGCCGAAACGATGTCGCCCTTGTCGTAGTTGATGTTGCCATCGTCGAGGTTGACCCCCGAGAACAGGCCGGGCGCGTCAACCAGGCGCTGGTTGGGGGCGGCGTCACCGGCGAATGACATGCAGTCATCGGCCTCGCACAGCGTGGGATCGTTCGCGAGCTTGGAGATCAGCCCCGGGTCGCGCTCCTGCGCGCGCCAGACCAGACCCGTGGTCAACCGCGTATTGATGTCGAACTCGACCGGACCGATTTCTCCGGTCACCGCATGCGCCACGCCACCGCTGCATACCAGGGTGAACAACACCAGCCTTCTCAGCATTCTCTCCTCCAACTTCGTCCGCATCCCTGTGGTCACGATGGTGTAGTCGACGGACAAGTACGCTGCCTGTCCGCTCAAGCCGTTAATATTGGCGCCCATGATGGACGAACCGCAATGGCTGAGCCGACACGAGTAGAAGTGTGGATACGCCAATCGACAATCCCAGCTACCACGACTCCAACGCGCTGACGCGTCAGGTGTACCTGGCCATGGAGCGCGCCGGCATCGATGCCGAGGCGTTCATGGCGGAGCTGGGCCTGAGTCCCGAGGCGATCGAGCAACGGGATCGGCGCACCCTGCACGAACGCATCCCCCAGTTCTGGGAGCGGCTGGAAGAGGAGACCGGTGACACCAACATCGGCCTGCATGTCGGTCGGTACCTGCCCACCTTCGGCGGCGAGGTGCTGGAGTACCTGTTCCTGTCGAGCATGACCTTCGGCGAGGGTCTGGACCGTGCGCTGCGCTACCAGGCACTGCTGTCCGGCGCGGCGATGGGCAGTCTGTCGGT
>NZ_CAXFCL010000261.1:0-4275 GCF_964000955.1 uncultured Abyssibacter sp. | reverse complement strand
TGATATGGATCCGGCCGCCCTGCAGGAACTGGCCGATTCCATCCGTCGCCAGGGTGTCATGCAGCCGGTGGTGGTCCGCCCTATAGAAGAAGGCCGCTACGAACTGATTGCCGGCGAGCGTCGCTGGCGGGCGGTGCAGATGGTCGGGCTGCCGACCATTCCCGCCGTGATCCGGCCGCTGGAAGATCAGGCCGCGCTGGCGGTCGCGCTGATCGAGAACATCCAGCGCGAATCGCTGAATCCCATCGAGGAGGCGCTGGCGCTGCATCGGTTGATCGATGAATGCGGTCTCACGCATCAGGCCTGCGCCGAGTCGGTGGGCCGTTCGCGCGCCGCGGTGAGCAATCTGCTCCGCCTGCTGGAGCTGGATGAGGAGATCCGCGCCATGGTCCAGGCCCGGCAACTGGAGATGGGCCATGCACGCGCGCTGCTTGGCGCGCCGGTCGAGTCGCGGTCACGCCTGGCGCGTGAGGTGGTCACGCGCGGCCTGACCGTGCGTCAGACCGAGGCGCTGGTCCGCAATCTCGGCGAACCCCCGAAGGCGGCAACGCCACCCGCGCCAGTGTCGGACCACCTGGTGAGCCTCGGTCGCAAGCTGGGCGGACGACTCAATGCCAAGGTCGAGTTGCAGCAAAAGGGCCGGGGCAAGGGGCGGATCGTCATCAATTATGGCTCCGAGGACGAGCTGGAAGACATCCTGCGCGAGCTGACTTAGCGGGGGCCCCGCCCGCATCGCCCCGCCGCCGGGCAGCGGACGGTGGCCGACCGTCCGCCCCGCGCGGCGCCGTTCATGAACTTTGGTCTAGCCTTCGTCGCCCGTGGTGATGAAACCCCGTGCGGTAGGGCTGCCGAGAGAGGTTGCTGCGCCGCAGCATTTCATTGACCTGTCATCAGGCCATGGCTATACTTCGCGCCCCCTTAAGGCGGGCGGCACCGGTTTGAGTGACGCAAACCCAGAGCGCTCCGGCGCTCACACGGGCTTCGCCATGGCGCTGAGGATCTGCGCCTGGCAGCTCGGAATCGGTCTCGCAGGTTCTTTGCTTTGGGGGCTGCATGGTGGTGTCCATGCAGCGGTGGCCGGAATATCCGGCGGCCTGATCGCTGTGATCAGCACCTTTTATTTTGCGTTGCGAGCGTTTGCCTCCGGGCAAGACGCGGCGCCCGAGCGGCTCCTCGGCAATCTTTTGCGCGCTGAGGTGATGAAGTGGGGTGTGACCCTGGCATTGTTCATGGTCGCCATCGTGCTCTTCAGGGACCAGTTCCCACCGGTCATCAGCGTCTACGCAGCGTGTTTGCTGGTGTACTGGTTCGCGCTCGGCTGGACGGCCACAGATACTGGAACTCGAACAGGCTAAGGCAACGATGGCAAGCGGCGGCGGAGAACAACACGGCACGGACAGTGCCAGCTATTACGTATCGCACCATCTGACCCATCTTCAGGTGGGTGAGGGTTTCTGGACCTGGAACATCGACACCTTGATCGTCAGCACCGTCCTCGGTGTGATCATGTGCGGCGTCATGTACCTGGGTGCCCGGAGGGCGACCTCGGGCGTTCCCGGATTCCTCCAGAACCTGGTGGAATCGCTGGTCGATTTCATCGACGGCCTGGTCAAGGAGTCCTTCCCGGGCACGTCGAAGTTCGTTCCGCCGTTCGCGTTGACGATCTTCGTCTGGACCTTCCTCTGGAACTGCATGGACCTGGTCCCGGTGGACTGGTTGCCGGCGGCGGCTTCCATGGCCGGTCTGGAGTACATGCGGGTCGTGCCGTCGGCCGACATGAACGCGACCTTCGCGATCTCCATCTCGGTCTTCTTCCTGATCATCATCTACAGCATCGCCGGCAAGGGTTTTGGCGGCTATGCGAAAGAGTGGCTGTCCCACCCGTTCGGCTGGTACCTGCTGCCCTTCAACATCATCATCAATTTCGTTGAGCTCATGGCCAAGCCGGTGTCGCTGTCACTGCGACTGTTCGGCAACCTCTACGCCGGTGAGCTGATCTTCATCCTGATTGCGCTGCTGCCCTGGGGCGTGCAGTTCATCCCCGGATTTGCCTGGGCGGTGTTCCACATTCTGGTGGTCACCTTGCAGGCCTTCATCATCACCGTGCTCAGCGTCGTGTACCTGAGCATGGCGTATGAGTCGCACGACGAGCACTGATTGGGCTCACCCCGGTTTTTTACTGACTAGATCAACTTCCAACACCTGACGGAAACGACTGGAGAACGACGATGGAACTCATCATTGGCAACACCGCGCTGGCAATCGGCCTGATCTTCGGCCTGGCTGCTCTGGGCACGGGCATCGGCTTCGGCCTGCTGGGCGGCAAGTTCCTGGAAGGCGCCGCACGTCAGCCGGAAATGGCCGGCATGTTGCAGACCCGCATGTTCATCATCGCCGGCCTGCTGGACGCCGTGGCCATTATCGGTGTCGCCATGGCGCTGCTGCTGATGTTCGGCAACCCGCTTCTCGGCCAGCTCGGCTAATCCAATCCTACGAAGCTGTAGTCAATCCATTCGTAGGAGATAGCCGTGGGTATTAACGCCACCATCATCGGGCAGACGATCACCTTCGCGGTGTTCGTGCTGTTCACGATGAAGTTCGTCTGGCCGCCGATCAAGCAGGCCATGAACGAGCGCGCCAAGAAGATCGAGGACGGTCTGGCCGCCGCCGAACGCGGCGAAGCCTCGCTGGCGGAAGCCAGCAAGGCCTCTGATGGAGCACTCAAGGAAGCTCGCGCCCAGGCGCAGGACATCCTGGCCGGTGCCAACCGTCAGGCCAACGACATCGTCGAAAAGGCCAAGACCGAGGCCCGCACCGAAGCGGATCGGATCATCGCCGCCGCGAACGAGGAGATCGACGCCTCGATGCAGCGCGCGAAGGCCGAACTGCGCAAGGAAGTGTCCGCCATCGCGCTCGCCGGTGCCCAGAAGGTGCTGGCTCGCGAGGTCGATGCCTCCGCGCATGACGATCTGCTCAAGCAGTTGGCCACCGAGATCTGATCATGAGTGAGCTGTCCACACTGGCACGTCCTTACGCTCGCGCATTCTTCGAGCTGCAGAACGAAGCCGGCGCTCTGCCGGCCGGTCAGCAGGCCGTGGACGCGATGGCGGCCGTGGTCCAGCAGTCCGAGGTCGCCCGTCTGATCGGCCATCCCGCCGTGACGTCGGACGAGCTGGTCGGTCTGATCCAGGCCGCCGTTGGCGACGCGCTGGGCGCAAGCGGGTTGAACCTGCTGAAGGTGCTGGCGGACAACAAGCGCCTGGCGCTGTTGCCGGCCATCGCCGAGCAGTACAGCCTGCTGAAGGACGAGGCCGAGCGCCGGATCGAGATCGAGATGACCTCCGCGATGCCCGTCAGCGACGAGGCGCAGTCCGCGCTGGTCGCGGCGCTGTCCAAGCGGCTCGGTCGCGATGTCGAACTGAGCGTATCCGTCGATGACTCCCTGATCGGCGGCGCCGTGCTGCGCGCGGGCGATCTGGTCATTGATGGGTCGGTCGCCGGTCGTGTGGAACGAATCACTCAGGCGCTGACCGCGTAGGTCTGTACCGGACGAAGACAACCAGGAAGCGGCGTAACAGGCGCCGCGACACCAGGAAACAGAGATGCAATTGAATCCGTCTGAAATCAGCGATCTCATCAAGGATCGCATCAAGAATTTCGAGGCTGTCACCGAAGCCCGCAACCAGGGCACCGTCGTGTCGCTGGCCGACGGCATCGTTCGTATTCACGGCCTCGAAGACGCGGTGCTGGGCGAAATGCTCGAGTTCCCGGGTGATGTCTTCGGTCTGGCCCTGAACCTCGAGCGTGACTCCGTCGGCGCCGTGGTCCTGGGTGACTACAGCAGCCTGACCGAGGGTGACTGGGTCAAGACCACCGGCCGCATTCTGGAAGTGCCGGTCGGGCCGGCGATGCTGGGTCGCGTTGTCGACTCGCTGGGTCGTCCGATCGACGGCAAGGGCGACATCAATGCCGAAGCCACGTCGCCGATCGAAAAGGTCGCGCCGGGCGTGATCGCGCGCCAGTCGGTCGACCAGCCGGTGCAGACCGGGCTGAAGTCCATCGACGCCATGGTGCCGATTGGTCGTGGTCAGCGTGAGCTGATCATTGGCGACCGTCAGACGGGCAAGACGACGGTGGCGATTGACACCATCATCAACCAGAAAGAGTTTTACGACGCAGGTGAGCCGGTGTTCTGCATCTACGTCGCTGTCGGCCAGAAGGGTTCCACAGTGGCGGGCATCGTGAAGACGCTCGAAGAAGCAGGTGCCTTAGCCT
>NZ_CAXFCL010000260.1:0-6539 GCF_964000955.1 uncultured Abyssibacter sp. | reverse complement strand
CTGAGTGACATGCGCCAACACACAGGACTGGGTCGGTATCTCGAAGCGCTCGATCAGCCGGTCCAGCGCGCGCCAGATCGGCGCGAGCGCGGCCGGGTCGTCCGATACCGGATTGACCCCGATGCAGGCGTCCCCGGCCCCGAGCAGCAGGCCGTCCAGCGTACTGGCGGCAATCCCCGCCAGCGCATCGGTCGGATGGTTCGGTTGCAGCCGTACCGAAAATCGGCCGGGCAGCCCCAGGGTGTTGCGAAACGCGGTGACGACGCGCAGTTTGCTCGCGACCAGGATCAGGTCCTGATTGCGCATCAGCTTGCTCACGGCGGCGACCATCTCCGGCGTCAGTCCTGGCGTGATCGCGCGCAGTGCCTCCGGCTGAAACAGCTGCGCGAGCAGCCAGTCGCGAAACGCACCGACCGTCAGGCCCGCAACCGGGGCGAACGCGGCCGCGTCATGCGTATCGACGATCAGCCGCGTGACCTCGTCGGTCTCATACGGAATCAGCGGATCGTCCAGAAAATCCGCCAGCGGCACGTCGGCCAGCACCGTCTGCGCCGCCACGCGCTCCGCCATGGAACCGGCGGCCAGCCCAGCCAACGCGTCACCGGAACGGGCCGGCGATGCCTTGGCCAGGACCTCCCTGAGGTCGCTGAACTGAAAACTCCGGTGCCCGATTGGGCAGCGATAAACCGCGGGTGCGCTCACTTCAGGTATTCCCGGAACGTCCGATACCTCAGCTTAGCAGCGCGGGACGCGAGAATTTTCCCGCTCTCAGCCGGGCGATGAAACGATCGAATTTCGCTGCCCGTTCAAGTCTCGTGATTCATTTGCATGAAATATGCGTATGTCTCGATGTATGTTATGGACCTGCGCGAATTATTCGTGCTAGCCGAGCGGCGGGTTTGTTCGGGCGGCATCAAGAGAAATGACCTGCTCAGGATGAGCTCACCGGTCGGGGAAGGACTTGCTGCGCCCCGGCCGTCAACAATCACACCGGGAGCGAATTTCGGGATGGAAGAATCAGGTAATCCGGTCAGTCAGGCAGCCATCGGGCGGCTCGGGCTGGACGGCCCTGTGCACGATCACACGGTGAACCAGCTACTGAAACTGGCGGCCCGCACGCTCGGGTTCGACCATGCGGGCCTGCTTGTCAGCGTCGACGGGCGGGAGCAGTTCATCGCACATACGGCCGGCGCCTGGCCCAGCGCACCGGGGGTGTCCGCACTTTGCAGCCTGTCGGTCGTCCGCGGCGAACCGCTGCTGATCCGCGATCTCGGCGCATCCTCCGAATTCAACTATCACCCGTCCGTGGTCGGCGGGCCGCAGTTCCGCGCGCTGGCGTCGATACCCCTATATTTCGGCATGCCGACACCAGTGTGCAGCCTGTCGCTGCTGCGTGACACGCCGCTGGATGCCGACCCGTCGAGCTTGAAGCCCACGGTCGAACTCGTGGCCGGCCTGATCGAGGATGCCCTGCTGCGACGGGACAACGCCGTGCGCGATGGAGTCACCGGCCGTTACAACCGGCGATTCTTTCGCGACCACGTGGGCGCCGAATGGCGCAGATCGCTGAAATCCCAGCTGCCGCTGACCCTGATGGCGGTCGGCCTGCAACCGCCGAAAGGCCAGTTGCCGCCCGCCGGTGACAGCGGCCTGCGGTTGGTCGCAGACGTGCTGCAATCCTCCGTCCGGCCGAACCGGGATCTGGTCTGCCACTTCGAGGACCAGCGCTTCGTCGTGGTCCTCCCCGGCACGGTAATCAACGACGCCGTCAATCTGGCCCATGGCATCTGCGACGCGGTGGAACGCGTGGGCTGGTCCGACGGCAAGACCGAGGCGATCACGGTCTCGATCGGGCTGTCCGGCACTGAACACGAAGATCAGCTCCGCGCCGAATACGCCAGCGATCTGATGCAACGGGCATTTTCCGCGCTATTCCACGCGCTGGACGACGGCCCTGGCGGCGTTCGTGTCGAGTTCAATCCCCTGCTCCGTGCCGGGGACGGCTGACCCACCCAAACAACCGCGCACGTCAAATGCTCAAGGCTGTCACCGAAACCGCCGCCGCCGTCGCAAACGAGCTGATCCTCTCGGCTTATGGCGAGGACTGCGATCTGCCTGCGCGCAAGCTCGTCTCGTTGGTCTATCTGGCGCATGGCTGGCACCTGGGCTACTACAACGCGCCGTTGCTCAACGAGCCGATCGTCGCAACACCATTTGGCCCGGGCGTCGCGTCGCTGAACCACCGACTGCGACTGGAATCGACATCCGGCATCCGGGCCCTGCTCATCCAGCGTGATGGCATGTCGCCGCGCATGTCCAACCCCCATCGCCTGGAAAAGCACCTGCAGGTGCTCTGGACCGTTTACGGGCGCATGACCGTCGAGCAAATCGAGCGGCTTACCTGCCTGCGCGGCAGCCCGTGGTGGACGGTATGGCAGCAGTCGGACACGGCGTCCGATTCCCCCCGAATCATTCCGGATGACCTGATCCACGCACACTTCGTCCGTCGGACCAATCGCCATCGCACGGTGGCCAACGAAGCGTTCTACGACCGCTGAATCGCGCCCCGCCGAATCGCCGGCGAATCAATCAATGACGCAGATCGCAACGGCCACGCCATCGACGCGCTAAGCTCCGCTCGCCAGAGCAATAATCACGATGAATAAGGAGACAAGATGGCAACCGACCTTCAACGCTTCATGTCGGGGCTCAAGCGGCGCAATCCGGGCGAGAAAGAATTTCATCAGGCGGTGGAGGAAGTGGCTGCCGACCTGATCCCGTTCATCAAGGCGCATCCGAAATACGACGAACTGCAGATTCTCGAACGACTGACCGAACCGGACCGGATCATCAGCTTCCGGGTCTGCTGGCAGGACGATCAGGGCAACGTCCGCACCAACCGCGGATTCCGCGTGCAGCACAACAACGCGATCGGTCCGTACAAGGGCGGGCTACGCTTTCACAAGAGCGTCAATCGCTCGATCCTGAAGTTCCTGGCTTTCGAGCAAACCTTCAAGAACAGTCTCACCGGCCTGCCGATGGGCGGTGCCAAGGGCGGCTCGGACTTCAATCCCAAGGACAAGAGCGAACACGAGATCATGCGCTTCTGCCAGGCGTTCATGACCGAGCTGTATCGCCACATCGGCCCCTACACTGACGTGCCGGCCGGCGACATCGGCGTCGGTGCACGCGAGGTCAGCTACCTGTTCGGCCAGTACAAGCGCATCTCCAACCAGTTCACCGGCACCATCACCGGCAAGGGCCTGGCCTTCGGCGGCAGCCTCATCCGCGCCGAGGCCACCGGCTACGGCGCGGTCTACCTGCTCGATGACATGCTCCAGGCCCAGGGTCAGGGCCTGGAAGGCAAGTCCGCGGTGATTTCCGGATCGGGCAACGTGGCGACCCACGCCGCCGAAAAGCTGATCGACCTGGGCGCCAGGGTACTTACGCTCAGCGATTCCAGCGGTTTCGTCTACGACAAGGCCGGCATGACCCAGGAGAAGATCGACTGGATCAAGGACCTGAAGGAACGCCGGCGTGGGCGGATCAAGGAATACGCCGACGAGTTCGGCGCGGAATACCATGAGGGAGCCCGCCCCTGGGGGGTCACCGCCGATCTCGCCCTGCCCTGCGCGACCCAGAACGAGCTGAACGAGGGCGAGGCGAAGACACTGGTCGCCAACGGCTGCATCGGGGTCTCCGAGGGTGCGAACATGCCGTCCACGCTGGATGCGATCCACGTGTTCCAGAACGCCGGCATTCTCTACGCGCCCAGCAAGGCAGCCAACGCCGGCGGGGTCGCGGTCTCCGGTCTGGAGATGACCCAGAACTCCATGCGCCTGTCATGGAGCAAGGACGAGCTGCTGGAACGGCTGCGCAAGATCATGGCCGGCATTCACGAGCAGTGCGCCCTGCACGGCCGCGTCGAAGGCGGACGCGTCGACTACGTCAAGGGCGCCAACGTCGCCGGCTTCATCAAGGTGGCCGACGCCATGGCGGCCTACGGGGTCATCTGACCGACGACATCACCGCGCCTTGAGCCGGGGCAGCGGCATCGACCACCGATGCACGACCGTTCAGCGTCGTGCATCGGTACCCTGCGCGGATCACACCGTGACCACGCTCCGATCAGGATCGCATGCGGCGACATGCCTGACGCGGGTTAGGCATGGAGGGCCATGATCCTCGGATCCATTCTCCGTCACATGGCCATGCAAACCCGGCTTCATTCGATGCAGACCAGTGTGGCGAAACCAAAGCCCACCGTGCTCATGCAGATAGGCCTTGGCGACCAGATACGGTACCGGCTTGCCGTCGAACAGCGGCGGCGGCATGCGGCACAGGACCACGGCATCCCTGGCCTCGTCGTTGTCGTCCACGGCCACGATGCGGCCGCGTTCGCCCGCGTAGAGGTGTGTTCTCATGATTCGTCGGCATCCATGTCGGCGTCAGGCTTGAGAAGCGTTCAGTGCTTACCTGAGTAGTACGAATCACGGCCAAAAATCCGGACATGCGATGATCCGCCGACACACAAAGGGAGACATCGCATGACTATTGCACTCTGGTGCGTTCTGGCCGGCGGCCTGATGCCCTACATCTGGACGGGATTCGCGAAATTCACCGGCGACCGCAAGCTCACGCCCGAGGACAACAAGAATCCCCGTGCGTTTCTAGCGGAAGCGACCGGCAGGCAGGCCCGCGCGAACAACGCACAGCTCAACGCCTTCGAGGTCTTCCCGCTGTTCGCGGCCGGCGTACTGACCGCCGAATACCTGGCTGCGCCGCAGGGCACGGTCAATCTGATCGCATTGCTTTGGGTCGGCCTGCGCCTGGTCTACGGCTTCATCTACCTCGCCGACATCGGCGCGCTACGCAGCCTGATCTGGCTTGGCGGGCTGATCTGCTCGATCTCGCTGTTCGTGGTCGCGGCCTAGCTGCAGTCCCCACCGGGCTCAGTCGCCGACGAGACTGACGCTGACACGTCGGCGGTGCGACTGCGCCCGGAACTCCCAGACGAACAAACCCTGCCAGGTGCCGAGCTGCAACCGGCCATCCATCACGGGAATCGTGAGCTGGCAGCCGGTCAGCACGCTGCGGACATGCGCCGACATGTCATCCGGCCCCTCGGCGGTGTGGATGTAGCGCGGATCGCCATCGGGGGCGAGGTCCCAAAGATAGGTGCGCAGGTCGTGCTGAACATCGGGATCGGCATTCTCGCAGACGATCAGGCCAGCGCTGGTGTGACGCAGCCACAGCGCGCACTGCCCGGTCCGGATGCCCTGCGCGGTAACCCAGCGGGCCACGTCGTCGGTGAATTCGGTCAACGCACCGGGGTTCGTGGAGATGGAGAATTCGGTGGCGGCGGCGGACATGCGGGCTCCGTCTGTCAGGGACGAGCCTGATATTCTCGCGCACGACCACACGGGGAGACAGACATGAAGCGCCGGGACTTGATCGGCGCCGGCCTCGGGGCGGCCTCGCTGGGCGCCCTCGCCGGCTGCAAGCAGCAAGCATGCGAATCCGGAACGACCACGACGGGTTCGACGCAATTCCACTGGAAGATGGTGACGACCTGGCCGCCGAATTTCCCGGCGCTGGGAACCGGCGTGAACTTCCTCGCCGACCTGATCACCAGCCTGTCCGGCGGTCGTCTGACCGTGAAGGTCTACGGCGCCGGCGAGCTGGTCCCGGCCTTCGAGGTGTTCGATGCGGTCTCGGCCGGCACCGCGGAGATGGGTCATGGCTCGGCCTATTACTGGAAGGGGAAAATTCCGGAGGCGCAGTTCTTCTCGTCAGTGCCGTTCGGCCTGACCGCGCAGGAGATGAGCGGCTGGCTGTACTTCGGCGGCGCGATGGAGCTTTGGCGCGAGGTCTACGCACCCTACGGGCTGGTGCCGTTTGATGCCGGCAACACCACGGTGCAGATGGCCGGCTGGTTCAACAAGCCAATCAACTCGGTCGCCGACCTCACGGGCCTGAAGATGCGGATTCCCGGCCTGGGCGGCGAGGTGCTGCGACGGCTGGGCGTGACCGTGCAGAACATCCCCGGCGGCGAGCTGTTCCAGGCGCTGAACGACGGCACCATCGACGCCACCGAATGGGTCGGGCCTTACAACGACCTCGCCTTCGGCCTGCACAAAGCCGCCAAATATTGCTACTACCCGGGCTGGCACGAGCCGGGCACGGTGCTGGAATGCATCGTGAACAGGAAGGCCTTTGACCGCCTGCCCGAGGATTTGCAGGCTATCGTCGAGGCGGCCTGCCGCGTCGCCAGCCAGAACATGGTCGCCGAGTTCACCGCCCGTAACGACCGCGCATTGCAGACCCTGGTCGACGAACACGGCGTGGACCTGCGCCCGCTGCCCGCCGACGTGCTCGCGGCAATCAGCACCGTCGCGGACGAGGTCGTCGCCGAGGTCGGCCGGACCAATGCGATGGCCGAACGCATTTACGCGTCGTACATGACGTACCGCAAGGGCGTCTCGCGCTGGACCGATATCGCCGAGCGTGCGCTGCTCAATGCGAGGGAGAGCTAGTCG
>NZ_CAXFCL010000259.1:0-2549 GCF_964000955.1 uncultured Abyssibacter sp. | reverse complement strand
GGGACGTCTCGCCGGCGAGAAACCCCTTCACGTCGTAGAAGCTCGAATCGAAATGCGCCGCCGCCCGGCGATCCCAGCCAACACGGTTCATCTCGAAGTAGCGGGATTCGTCGCTGTCCACGTCCATCCTCATGCGAAAAGTCGGTGAGGGCCGGAAGCCGCGACCACCGCGCAAGCCCGCGACCCGTGCCGCGATCGATCACCCGTCGCCGTCCGCCTCCGGCGCGCTGAACGCCTTGCTGTAAAACCCGGACGGATCAAAGCAGCAAACCCGCTTCTTGCCCGAGGCAAGCATGTCACAGGCATCGTGAATTCTCTTGGCGCGGGTTTTCGTCTGCCTGGCGGACGTAATCCAGTGAATCCAGTCCACCCGGGCGATGGTGGTGGTGGCCTCCCAGGTCGCGCGCGCCTCGGGGGCGGCGTCCAGCGCCTCGGCCAGGTCATCCGGCACCGCCGGTTCGGGCTCCTTCGTGGTCTCGATCTCGAAGCGGGCCACCGCGCCGACGGCGGCACCCGACGCCTCCAGCTGCGCCCGATCGATCCGTAGCCAATGGCTTTTCTGGCCATCCGGCTCAAGCTGACGGTCGAAACGATGGCCATTGAGGCTAGCTGTCACCGTGGTGCGGCCACGCCTCGGCAGCCTGGCACTCGCGGCCGGCGGCAGCACGACAAACGCCCAGTCATCGCCATCACCCCCGCTCCTGGGGCGCAGCACCCGTGCTTCGAAGCTGGATCGGGTGTCCTGATCTTTCATGCCGTCCTCGTCAGACCCGCCCGGCGCCGCGGGTCAGGCGCCCTGCCGCGACCCGAGACGAAAATCCTCCGAAACACGCTTCACCGTGAACCGGTTGCCCGATGTGTAACTGCGATAGGTGAACTCGTCATCATCGAGCACGATCACCTCGTACGCATCGTAGAGCGCGTGATCATTGGTGTTGATGGGGAACATCCGCTCGCCCTCGACAAACCCGCGCACCGCCGTGAAATAGATCGGCTTGCGAATGCCCCAGATGCCCACTTCCGACCAGGTGTCGATGCTGCCACCGGCCTCGGTGAGGCGGAATTCGATCAGATAAGTGCCATCCGCCGCTCGTTTGACGAGCCACTCCTGGAGCGACCCGTCGTCCAGCCGCTTCTCTCCAAACCAGTTGCCGATCATGAGCTCGCGCGCGCTCTCCGTCTCTTCGTCCGGAAAGTGGAACGCCGCCTCATCGTCGCTCCCGCCCAGCATCGAGCAACCCATGATCCCTACCGCCAGAATGGCGATCAGCCAATGTTTCATGCCGTTATCCTCCGTCGCACCACCCACCGGGTGCCGTCATCGCTTGCCCAGGCGTTCATTGCCGCGTTTGAAATTCCCCGTCGCCTTCGCCATCAGCAGCTGCTGGCCCCGGGCGTCGAGCGACTCCACCCTGGCGAGAAACTTGGTCGCATCCTTGCCGGCAAGCTGCGTGACGCGCCGACCGTGAAAACTGATGAACACACTCCCGTTCTTTGCCGTCTCGTAGGAAAAGCGACGTTCAGCGAGCGGGTCGGTTGTTTCCGTCATCGGTCGCGCACCCCTGTCTGCACCCTGCGGTGACGACACCAACAATGCAGCAACGGCTTGGATTCCGCGACGGGGACGGCGGAGGCCAAGCTTCGATCTGACATCGATACCGACGCACCACATTCGCGCGCATTCACGACCACTGAACCCACAGCATCGCGGACGCCACCAGTGCGATCACCATCAGCAACCCCACGCAGGCCCACTGAACCTCGCGTTCGCTGAACAACACGACACCCCTGGAATGTTTCGGCTCGCTGAACAAAAAACCACAAAATGCAAAGGTCGGAATCCAGCTGAAGAACGTCAGGCGATCGCGATGCACGTCCGCACCGAGTTGCTCCGGAATCACCAAGCCGGCAATCAGGACGTAAACGTACAGCGCACCTGCGAGAAACGCCTTTTTCGTATGTCGCGGATCGCGGGGGTCAAACCCGCGCTCCAGCGAAGAAATCCAGATTACGCAGGGGAAAACGACACAAAGTGTGAACAGCGCGTGGTACACGACTCATCAAAGTGCTGTCGCATCGCGATTACGACGCATCGTCACGCCGCCTGCGAGCGGAGACATCAAGCACCGCACCGAGCCCGGCGCCCAGCGCAATGCCAAGCGCGAGCTCATCAAACGCGGCACCGAGTGCCACGCCCAGAGCGACACCGAGGCCCAGGCCCACGCCGGAAGATGGCTTCTTACGTTTTGATCGATTCTCAGACGTCATGGAAGCTTCCCTCCTTGTTGAACCCGAGACAACTACCTTGGTGCATGTTCATCTCCCGAGTGACTACGACGCTTCAGGTAATGGCACCCATCGCCATGATTGCCCCGTAAACGGCCAAGTTCCAGACCACAATGGATATTCCCGCGACCATCTCCAACCGTCTCGGCATGCCGAGCGGCCTGACGCCGGGATCAAGATAGTGCTGAATCCAGCCCCCTTCGAATGAAGCCTGGCCGGCATGACGGCGAAGCCATTGCTCCAGAGGAGTCAGCGGGCAGGTC
>NZ_CAXFCL010000258.1:0-2146 GCF_964000955.1 uncultured Abyssibacter sp. | reverse complement strand
TGCTGGTGCTGTCGCGGCTGCGCGTGCCGGTCGTGTCGCTGGTGATCGGTGAGGGCGGCTCCGGCGGCGCGCTGGCGATTGGCGTTGGTGATCACCTGGCCATGCTTCAGCACAGCATCTACTCGGTGATCAGCCCCGAAGGCTGTGCGTCCATCCTGTGGAAAAGCGCCGAACGCGCCAAGGATGCGGCCGAGGCGATGGGAGTGACCGCGGACCGCCTGCTGGAGCTGAAGCTGATCGATGCCGTGGTTCGCGAGCCGCTTGGCGGCGCCCACCGCGATGTCGAAGCCTTGATGAACGTGGTGCGGGATCATCTGCGGACCGTGCTCAATCTGCTGGGGCAGAAGCCGATCCACGAACTGCTCGAGGCGCGTTACGCGCGGTTGATGGGCTATGGCCAGTTCAGGGATTCCGCCTGAGGCGAGCTTTGCGGCGGCGCCTGGCCGCCACTGGCTGATCGCGTTTTCCGGAGGCCTGGATTCTTCGGTGCTGCTGCACTGGGCGGTCGCCTGGGCGCGCGACAACCCGTCCATCCGGCTGCGTGCCATTCACGTCCATCACGGGCTGCATGCCGATGCCGATCGCTGGGCGCAGCACTGCCGGCGGCAGGCCGCCGATCTGGGCGTGTCACTTGAAGTCCGTCATGTCTGCGTCGACCGCGACGGCGGTCTGGGTCTGGAAGCGGCGGCGCGCGCGGCGCGGTACGCGGCGATCGAGAACCTGATGGAGCCCGGCGAGACGGTGTTGCTGGCGCACCATCGCGACGACCAGGCCGAAACCTTTCTGCTGAACCTCGCCCGTGGCGCCGGGCTGGACGGGTTGTCCGGCATGCCGGGGCAGCGCGCGTTCGGGCCCGGGTGGATTCATCGTCCGCTGCTGGAGCTGAGCCGGGCGCAACTGGAATCCGCGGCGCGGGCATTGAATCTCGAATGGATCGACGACCCGTCCAACGGCGACCTGTCTCTGGATCGCAACTACCTGCGGCATCGGGTGTTGCCGCTGCTGCGCGACCGCTGGCCGGATTTCTCCGACAGAACCGCCTCGGCCGCGGCGCATCTCGCGGACGTGGCGGACGAGTTGCGCGACGGTGATCAGGCGACGCTGGACGCTCTTTTCATGTCCGGCGGGCTGTCGGTCAGCGGTTTGCGGGCGCTGGATCGCGCGTTGGCCGCCAGGGTTCTGCGGCTGGCGATTCGCCAGGCGGGGTTGCCGGTGCCCGGCCGGGCCGTGCTGAGGCAGATCGCGGGCGTGATCGAGTCGACGCGTGAAGACGCCGAACACTGCGTGCGCTGGGGTGTCGCCGAGGTCCGCCGCTATCGGGATCTGCTGTTCATCCAGCAGGGCCTGCCGGCGATTCCGGAGGGCTGGTCGATGCAGTGGAACGGTCGGCAACCGCTGGTTCTGCCCGCGGGTGTCGGCTCGCTGGAATCCGACAGCGTTGGCGACGGGACGGTGCGGCTGGCGCGCCATGACGACGTGATCCGCCTGCCGGAGCGGCCGGGCAAGCGGCTGTCGAAATGGTGCCAGGAGCGGGGCATCGCACCCTGGGCGCGCACCCGATTGCCGGTGCTGTTGCGCGAGGGGCGGATGTGCACCATCGCCTCCACCCGGATTGACACGCGATACGCTCCGGGGAAACTGCAATGGAATCATGCGATTGCGGGAGTGCCGCCGGTTTGATCGGATTGTCCGGAAGCCCGGCCATCGGCTAACATCGGCGCTTCTCCAATCCAGCGAATTCCCCATGTCCAAGGAGCCGATGACCTGCTTTGTCTTTGTGACGGGTGGGGTGGTGTCTTCACTCGGCAAGGGCATGGCGGCCGCGTCACTGGCGTCGATCCTCGAGTCGCGCGGGCTGTCTGTCCGCATGATCAAGCTCGATCCGTACCTGAACGTCGATGCCGGCACCATGAGCCCGTTCCAGCACGGCGAGGTCTATGTGACCGACGACGGGGCCGAAACCGACCTCGATCTCGGCCACTACGAGCGATTCACGCACAGCAAGACCTCGCGGCTGTCGAATTTCACCACCGGCCAGATCTACAACAACGTGATCCGCAAGGAGCGCCGCGGCGACTTCCTTGGCGGCACTGTGCAGGTCATCCCGCATATCACCGACGAGATCAAGCACTGCGTGCGCAAGGGT
>NZ_CAXFCL010000257.1:0-6056 GCF_964000955.1 uncultured Abyssibacter sp. | reverse complement strand
AGCGCCACCCGCTACGACAACATCAACATCGGCGAAACCTACGACGCGCGGTTTCGTCGACCCGGCTGGTCACGCGCTGATTTCGATGCATCGGACTGGGCGGCCGCCCGGCCCGTGGACCCGCCGGGCGGTCGCCTGACGGCGCAGACGCACGAGTCCATCCAGCGCCTGGAGTCGGTCGAACCGATCGCGGTCACCCAACCGCTACCCGGCGTCCGGATCTACGACATGGGCGAGCAGATGACCGGCTGGGCCACCGTCACCGTGGATGCGCCCGCCGGGGTCGCGGTGTCGATGACCTATGGCGAGGCGCTGTCGCGGACCGGGTTGGTGGGCACGACCTCCAACCTGCACATCGCCGACCAGCTCCAGACTGACTACTACGTCTCCGACGGCAGCGACGAGCAGCGGTGGACGCCTCGATTCTCGTACAAGGGGTTTCGCTACCTCCAGGTGTCGGGTCCGCTGGGAACGCCCTACCTGGGAGAGCTGGTCGATGTGCGTGTGGAGCGGGTGCGGTCCGGCGTCGCGAGCATCGGTGGCTTCGAAACCGATGATCCGCTGCTCACCGATATCTACACGCTGGTCTCCCGGGCAATTCCGAACAACCTGCATGGCATCGTCACCGACACCCCGACTTTCGAGAAAAACGGTTGGACCGGGGATGCCCAGCTCACCGCGCCCACCGCATCGCTGCTGTTCGACATGCGGCGGTTCTACGCCAAGTGGCTGCGGGACATCCGCGACGCCCAGCGCGACAGCGGCGAAATACCGGTGATCGTGCCCAGCGGCGGCGGCTACGGGTACACCGGCGAGGGCTGGGAACCGGCCTGGGGAGCGACCCCGGCCTGGGACGCGGCCTTGTTCATCATCCCCTGGGAGCTGTATCGCCGCACCGGCGATCTGCGATACCTGAGGGATAACGTCGACGCCATCCGGCGGTACCTCGATCACTGGATCGGCCAGTGGTCCGCGGTGGACAGCCCCTATCTGATCGAGGCCGGGCTCGGGGATCATGTCACCCCCGCGACGACACTGCCCTCGCCGCTGGACCTGGTCATTGCCGATGCGGCGAATCTGACCACGCTGGTGTCCACCGCGTACTACGCCGAGTTCGCCCGACTGGCCTCACGCATGGCAGGCCTGCTGGGTGACGCGAATGCCGAGAGCACCTATGCCGCGCTGCACGCCCGCATCCGCGATGCGTTCAATGAGGCGTTTTTCGACCCGTCCTGCGGTTGTTACGGCCTGGTCGGCGATGATCGCTACCTGCAAACCGCGAACGTGATGCCACTCGCGTTCGATCTTGTCCCGGCGGCACGGCGCGACGCCGTCGTGGCATCGCTGGTCGCCGACGTCGACGCCCGCGGCGGAAACCTGAACACCGGCACGGTCGGCACGCGCTACCTGCTGAACACGCTGGATGCCGCCGGGCACGGCGACGTGGCGTTGGGGATCGCGACGCAAACCGATCACCCGAGTTGGGGTGAATGGCTGGCGCTGGGTTACACGGCGCTGTCGGAGAGCTGGGGCGAGTCGATCCGCTCGCTGGATCACCACATGTTCGGGTCCATCGGCCAGTGGATGATCGAAGACCTGGCCGGTCTGGAGATTAGCGAGCCGGGCTATGCGGAGATTCGGTTCGCCCCGGCGTTGCCGGGTGACGGTCCGCGGCGGGTTGCCGCCTGGCACGCCTCGCCACGGGGATTGATCGCCAGCCGCTGGTCACGAACCGATGCGGGCTGGCGCGCGGAGATATCCGTGCCGCCGAACGCGATCGGGCATGTCGAGTTTCCTGGTGGGGCAGCGTCGGAGGTGGTTGAGCGCGGTCTGGGTGCTCCGGTGCCGGCCGCTCGCGCGGAAGGCGTCCGCCATCTGGGCATGGCGGGTGATCGGCTGTTGTTCGAGCTGGGGTCCGGTGACTACGTGCTGGAGACCGCTGCCTCCCGGACTTCTCCACGTTCGACGGGTGGCGAGGGAAGCGGTGGGGCGCTTGGCGGAGGGATGCTGGTGCTGCTGGCCGCCTGCTGTTTCCGGGTCCGGCGCCGGGGCGTCGTCGTCCTGGCGGGGTGGCTGGCCGTGGTGTCTACGGTGTGGGCGCAGGCCGTCGAGGACCGGCTGTGTGATGAGCATCTCCTGGAGATGGACGACGGTGTCCGGCTGCACGCCTGGGTGAGCCACTGCCGCCGGACCGGCCTCGCCCGGTGCTCTTCGAGTTCGAGAGTTATGCCAGTCACGGCAATGGTTGTCCGACCTACCTGCCCAGTGACTACTACGGCGATTTTCTCGACCCGGCCATCATCGACCGATTCACGCTGGTCCACGTGAGTTATCGCGGCACGGGCGCCTCCGAAGGGTTGTTCGATATGACCGGGGCGCGCACGCAGCGGGATCTGCATGCCGCGCTGGACTGGGCGGCCGCGGGCGCCTGGTCCACCGGTGACATCCTGCTCACCGGGCAGTCCGGTACAGCCTTCGCCGCCCATTTCGGGCTGGATCATCCCGCTGTGCGCGCCGCTGCGTTGTTCACCACCTGTGCGGATGCCTACCGCTGCTTCAAGCGCGGCGGCATCAGCAACAACATCGCGACCGTCTACACGGCCAAGACCGAGGCCGGTGTCGCGCAGTCGGAGCTGGACCGGCTCCGACTGGGGACTGCCCTGTCACCGGATCCGGCGCGACGACAGCTGGCCATCGCGGATGCGCTGGCGCAGACCGTGTTGCGCCCGACGGTGGACGACTGGTGGCGTGAGCGATCCGCGTTTCCGCTGCTGGAACGGACCCGGGTTCCGGTGCTTTATGCCACCGAACCCTACGACATCATCCACACGTTCGATGCCTTCCAGCGCACCCCGAATGCACGGTTGGTGCTGGGTCTCGGGCATACCACCGCGGAGGTCATCGCCAACAGCGCCGGCCGGCATGCCGATGCGGTGCGCTCGATCGTCGATCGCTTTGTCGTGCATCACGGCCTTGGCGACGACAACGGTGCGGAACAGGACCCGCGTGTGGTCCTGCAAACCGAAGTCGGAGGCGTGCGACCGTATCGTGGTGCCGAGGCACTGGTGCGTTATGAGGCCGACTGGCCCTTGCCGGACACGCGCTGGACCCGGCTGTACCTGGGCGGGCGTTCCGGCAGCGGCGCGCTGTCGCTCAACGACGGGTTGTTGCAGGCGGAGCGGCCGGTGGCCGAGGCGGCTGACGTCACGCCGGTGGCGTCGGCGGTTCATCGTCGAGGGGATCTGCGCACCAACAGCTGGATCATCGGCGCCACGATTGCCGATTTTCGTGTCGACGAGGCGGCGGCGCTGACCTACACAACCCCGGAACTGGAGCAGGCGGTGGAGCTGTCGGGGCCCATCACGCTGCGGCTGGTCGCCACGGCCGCGGCCACCGATATCGACTGGTCGTTGCTGCTGACCGACGTCCATCCCGACGGCGGCAGCCACTGGGTCACCGACGGCTATCTGCGGGCCTCGCTGCGCAAGGTCGACCCTGCCAGGTCGCTAACCAATCGCGATGGCGACATCGTGCGCCCGTGGCATGGCTTCGACATGGCGGAACCGGTGCCGATCGGCGAGCCGGTGGAGTATCTGATCGACTTCTTCCCGACATCGGCGATCTTCCGTGCCGGACATCGCATTCGTCTCGACCTGCTGCCGGTCGCCGGTTCGGACAGCGATCCTCTGGCACTGGGTGATCTCGGCCTGGTGCGGATTCACCGCGGGGGCGAGCACGCATCCAGTCTGCTGCTGCCGCTGATTCCGGCTCGCTGCGAAACGTCGCTCCGGCTGAATCCGGACATGGAGCCGCTGGGTCCCTGCGCGGCGAGCTGGGCGCAGGCGACGGGTGTCGGTGAACCGGTGCAGGAGAAACCGGTGTCCGGAGCGGGCGGCGCCGGGGCGCTCGGATTGCCGGTACTGATCTGGATGAGCGGGATCCTGGCGCTTGTTCGCCGTCGTCACGGGTGATGTTTCGCGTTTGCGCTTGTCAGAGCCCGTAAGCTCACATGGATGGAGCGTGTCAGGACGGGAGGGCCGACGCGTCAGGAGGACGCAGTGATGAAGCGCATGTTGGCCGCCGCGGCGCTCGCGGTGTGCGGTTCCGGGCTCGCCGCGGATTTCTACGTGGCGCCGAACGGCTCGGATGGCAGCGAGGGCCGCAAGCCCGACCAGCCCCTGGCCACGATCAATCACGCCCTGGAACGTGCCGGGCCGGGCGATACGGTCTTTCTGCTGCCCGGTGTTTATGCCCAGGACATCCGCACGGTGCGTGACGGCTTGCTGACCAGGCCGATCACCATCGCCGGGCTCAAGGGCGATGATTTCAAGAACGATCACAGTGTGGTGATCCCGGCCACGGTCATCGGTGGCGGCAACAGTCGCGTGGTACAGGTTCGCAACAGCTACATCACCCTTCGCGACTTTGTGGTCGACGGCCTGCACGGTGATCCGTCGAGTCGCGACAGCATCCGCGACAAGCTGGTGTTCGTGCACAACGGTGAGCGTGAGGAGGGGCTGCGAGGCATCAGTATCGAGCGGATGATCCTCGCGCATGCCGGCGGCGAGTGCCTGCGCTTTCGTCACAAGGTGTCGGACAGCGAGATCGCCCACAACAGTATCAGCGACTGCGGGATGCACGACTTCCCATTCGAGAAATCCGGCAAGAACGGCGAGGCGATCTACATCGGCACGTCGTTCAAGCAGTGGGAAGATGGCAAGAACCCGACTTCGGGGCCGGATGTGTCGGCCCGCAACCGGGTTCACCACAACATCATCACCACCCGGGGCAATGAATGCGTGGATCTCAAGGAGGGCAGTACCGCCAACCAGATCTACATGAATCACTGCACCGGGCAACTGGACGCGAACTCCGCGGGTTTCAACTCGGCCGGCAACAGCAACGTGTTTCGTAGCAATCGGGTCTATGGCAACGCGGGTTCGGGCTTTCGCTTCGGCAGCGACAAGGCGGGATTCGGGATCGACAACATCGCGATCGGCAACGAGGTCTCCGCCAACGCCCAGTTCGGCATCAAGATCATGAACGAGCCGCAGGGCCGGCTGTGCGGCAACCGTTTCGAGAACAACGGCAAGGGTGAGTACTACTCGGATCACGGGCGCGAATACGCGCCGGCCGCGGCGTGCCAGTCCTGACCGGCGATGGAGGGGTTGGGCGATGCCGGCTTAGAATCGACATTCATCGACAGACCCTGGTGACGCATGTCGCAGCCCGCCTGGTATCGCAATCCGGAAATGATCATCGCGCTGTCCGCGCTGGTGGTCAGTCTCTTCACCGTGTTCGTCGGCGCCTATTCGGCCTGGGTCGACCGCGCCTATGCGCGCGCCGCGGTGTGGCCGCGGCTGGAAATGGGGCAGAGCTACGCACCCGGCCGATTCGGCTATTTCGTGTCGAATCGGGGAACCGGACCGGCGCTGATCAAGACCGTGCGCATGACCGTGAACGGCCAGCCGATGCGTGATTGGTCAGCGGTGCTGACGGCGATGGGGGCGGGGGATCGTCACTACATGCAGTCGCAGATCAGCCGGCGAACATTGTCGGCGGGGCAGGACATCCAGGCATTTCAGACGGAAGACGAGGCCATGATCCGCCTGCTCACGGACGCCAGCTCGCCGACGACCGAAGTCACGCTCTGCTATTGCTCGATTTACGACCAGTGCTGGTCGGTGGACCAGGCCAACCGTCCCGTTGAGGTCGGCCGCTGTGATCTTCCGGACGCGGAGCAGTTCGTCCAGTGACTGGGCGGGCGGGGCGCTTCAGCGCAGTTCCCGGCGAACCACGAGCTTGAGGCCGGACCAGATCTCCGAGACCGCGCAGACCTTCACGTCGACATAGCCCAGCGGCAACGCGAGCTCACGGATCGTGCCTTCGACGATGTCGGTGGGCCGCTTTGACGCCTTCTTCGGCCACGAGGCCCAGATCACCGCATCGGGGCGCAGCCGCTGGCGACAGTCGCTCAGCTGGCGGCCGAGCCGCTCGGCCTCCGTCATGAACAGGTGCACGAGGTCGACATCCGCCGTGATCCTGTCCGTCCAGGT
>NZ_CAXFCL010000256.1:0-25234 GCF_964000955.1 uncultured Abyssibacter sp. | reverse complement strand
TCGCGCCATCCGGCGGCCAGCCATCGCAACGGAGCCGTGGCCGGCAGGACGCGACAGTCCGCGACCAGCGGCAGCGGTGTGGCGTCGTCCCCGGAACTCATGATGATCGCGGCCCTAGGAAACCAGCTTGGTCACGCTGTTGCCCACGCAGTACCCCGCGGCCAGCAGTAACGCGGAAAATGTCAGCACCATGCCGATGACCCGCCCCTGCATGAAATGCGCTGTGAACGACAGCGCATAGCCGTGCAGCAGTCGGCCGATCAGCAGCGCCAGACCGATGACATGCAGCAGCCAGGCCGGTGCGCCGGACAGCTCGGAAAACCCCGCCAGCACGAGGATCAGCGGGACGTACTCGGCGAAGTTCGCGTGGCCGCGGATACGCCGCGCCATCTCCTGGCTGCCGCCGTCGCCCAGACTAGGACCGCCCTTGCCGCCGCGCCCCTTGATCACCCAGATGCTCAGCACCAGGTACCAGAGCGCCAGCAGGCCGGCGTAAAGCGGTGTGACAATCATCGTGACGAGTCTCCCCCTCGGTCTCTTTCCGAACGCCCCCGTGATGGCGAACGCTCCGCGTGCGGCGAGCATGCCACAGTCCGGCGCCCGCATCCGCACCACCGGATGCCACGCGAATCAATCGTCGACGACCCGGTATTTGTCCCGGAAGGCGGTTGGCTTGTAGCTGGACGGAAACGGCCGGAACGTCCTGCTCAGAACAAACCGCGATTGAGCCACAGATGCACGAGAATGCCGGCGACATAACCCAGGGCAATCGCCCAGCTCCAGCGCAGGTGGGAGAAGAAGGTGTAGCGGCCGTGCGCCTGCCCCATCACGGCGACACCGGCCGCCGAACCGATCGACAGCAGCGAGCCGCCCACACCGGCGGTCAGCGTGACCAGCAGCCAGTGTCCGTCCGACATCGCCGGGTTCATGCTCAGCACCGCGTACATCACTGGAATGTTGTCGATGATGGCCGAGGCCACACCCACCAGGATATTGGCGGTCATCGCCCCCAGGCCTTCATAGATGAGCTGCGAGCCGGCCGCCAGATACCCCAGCGCACCCAGACCACCGACGCAGACGATGATCCCGTAGAAGAACAACAGCGTGTCCCACTCGGACCGCGCCACTTCGCGAAACGTGTTCGGCGCATGCGGCTCGGTGTGATCGGACATCATCTCGTCGTGGGAGACGAACGCGATCGGCTGGCCCTGCTTGCGCAGCCCTGACCAGTTCAGATACCAGCCGTAGAGTTTCAGCAGGCCCAGGCCGCCCATCATCCCCAGCGCCGGCGGCAGGTGAAACGCCGTGTGCATGGTGACCGTGACCGCGACGGTAATGACGAACATGCCGATGATCATGTAGCCGCCGCGTTTGACGGTGACGGTTTCGGCCAATGCCTGCGGGCGCCCGGCGGGCACGGCCAGACTCATGATGGACGCCGGCACCACCCAGTTCACGAACGCGGGCACGGCCAGCGCCATGAATTCACCGGCGCCCAGCAGCCCCTTCTGCCACACCATCAGCGTGGTAATGTCGCCAAAGGGACTGAACGCGCCGCCGGCATTGGCGGCGACGACGATGTTGATGCAGGCGACCACGACGAAGCGCGTCTGGTCGCCGCCCACCGCCAGCGCGACCGACGACAGCACCAGCGCGGTGGTCATGTTGTCCGCCAGCGGTGACATCAGGAACGCCAGCGCACCGGTCACCCAGAACACGATGCGCAGCGAAAAGCCGCGCGACACCAGCCAGCCCCGCAGCGCGTCGAACACGCCGCGCTCCTGGAGCGTGTTCACGTAGGTCATCGCCACCAGCAGGAACAGCAGCAGCTCGCCGTACTCCAGCAGGCTGTGACGCACCATCTCGCCCGCCCAGTGCGGTTGCCCGGCCAGCGTGTAGGCGATGCCGATCAGCGTCCAGATGAAACCGGCCGCCATCAGCACCGGAATGGACTTGCGCATGCCGCTCCATTCCTCGAGCACGACCATGACGTAAGCCGCCACGAACAAGCCCAGACAGGTCAGTCCAATCCAGGTGCCGGTGAGATCCAGTGCCTGCTCGGGCGCCGGCTCCGCCGCCATCAGTACAGAGGGAAACAGAGACGCAAGCACTGGAATCAGCAGGCGCATCGCAGACATGGCACGAACCGGAGAAACTGGGGGGCGGCGATCATAGCCGCGCGGATGTCGAACGCAAGCCATGCTTTGGTCGAAACCGGTTACGAGCTCAACAGCGACCTGCGATACTCCGCCGCATGAATCCAACGACCGAACAACCCAACCTCGCCCTGTTCTGCGATTTCGAGAACATCGCGCTCGGCGTCCGTGACGCCAACTACGCGGCCTTCGACATCCAGAAGGTGCTGGAACGCCTGCTGCTCAAGGGCTCGATCACCGTGAAGAAGGCGTACTGCGACTGGAGCCGCTACGCCGAGTTCAAGAAGCCGATGCATGAGGCAGCATTCGAGCTGATCGACATCCCGCACGTGCGCCAGTCCGGCAAGAACTCGGCGGACATCCGCATGGTCGTCGACGCGCTTGACCTCTGCTACACCAAGGAACACCTCGACCTGTTCGTGATCATTTCCGGCGATTCCGACTTCTCGCCGCTGGTCAGCAAGCTTCGCGAGAACAACAAGACCGTGATCGGCGTCGGCGTGAAGAACTCCACCTCCGACCTGCTCACGGCGAACTGCGACGACTTCATCTTCTACGACGATCTGGTCCGCTCGACGGACAAGAGCAAACGCAAGCGCAAGGCGAAGAAGCCGAGCACGCAGAAGGTGGACGACAAGAAACAGGAAGCCTTCGATCACGTGCTGGAAACACTGGAGGCACTGATCGACGAGCGCGGCGAGGACGAGCGCATCTGGGGCTCCATGATCAAGCAGACGCTCAAGCGCCGGAAGCCCGGTTTCTCCGAGTCGTTCCACGGCTTCGATTCCTTCAACAAGCTGCTGGAAGCGATGGGCGAGGCCAAGCTGCTGCTGCTTACGCGCGACGAGCGCTCCGGGGGCTATCTGGTCCGGCCGGCCGACGCCTGACCCGCTCTCGGCGCGACCCGGTTCACCGTTGGCGAGACGCCGGCGAATTCGCGTATCCTTCGCGCCGATCCTGCTTGGATCGATTCCCCGACCACCATCCACGCGGCGCGTCATTCGCACTGTGATTTCCCAGTACGCCCGGGCGCTTCTGATCGCCTGCATCCTGCTCCCGACACTGCCGGCGGCGCATGCCGGCCAGAGCCGCCCGATCCCGCTGGCCAACGGTCAGCAGGGCTGCCTGATGATGGCCAACCTGCTGAGCAGCATTTCGCAAGGTGATTGCGATCTGGTCGATTTCGGCGTCGCCGACACCGGCACCGTGCAGCAGCGCCCCATCCTGATCGGAGAGTTCCCTGCCCGCCGGGTGCTGCCGGTGGACAAGCGCCCCGCGCGAGTGCTGCTGCTGGGCGGAATCCACGGCGACGAATATTCCTCCGTCAGCATCCAGTTTCGCTGGGCCGAGCAACTGGCGAGCGACGACGAACGCCGCTACCACTGGCGCATGCTCCCCTGCCTGAACCTCGATGGGCTGCTCGCCGGACCGGCGACCCGCGTCAACGCCAACGGCGTGGATCTGAACCGGAACTTCCCGACCCTGGCCTGGGAGTCACGCGCGTTGCCGTACTGGACGCAGCAGACCGGCCGTGATCCGCGACGCTATCCGGGGCCGGCGCCGGCCTCCGAGCCCGAAGTGCAGTGGCTGGTCGAGGAGATCGCCGCGTTCAAGCCCGATGTCATCGTCAGCGTCCATGCTCCGCTGGGGGTGCTCGACTTCGACGGACCGCCTCCGCCGCCACCGCAACTCGGGATGCTGCATCTGGATCGTCTCGGCGCCTATCCGGGTTCGCTGGGCAACTATGCCGGCCGCAGCCTGTCGCTGCCGGTGATCACTCCGGAGTTGCACTACGCCGGCATCATGCCCACCGATGCGCAGATCGCCGGCATGTGGAACGACCTGATCGAATGGCTGGACACCCATGTCGGCGAGCGGGATCGCGATGTGGAACCCCGCCCCGTGTTGCCCGACTGGAGCCTGTTGCTGGCACCGCCGGAAACCCTGCTGCTCAGATGGTGAGCACCTGGGCGCCGAGCCAGACCGCGCCCGGCCCCAGCGAAACCGGCTGTTCGATTTGCGCGGCCTCCACGCAGAGCATGTAACGCTCACCGCCTGGCTCCATGTCGGACATCGCCGCCGCGTTCTCGGGGCCGGGATTCCAGACCACGACATCCTGGAAGCCTTCAGCCTCGACCCGCAGGCTCCGTGAGCCCTCCCGGACCGTGAGTGCGTTCGACACGTCGGGGTACACGCGATCGAGTTCGGGGCCGAAACGCAGCGCCGGCTCACTCTGGACCGATCGAGCCATGTCGCGGGTCGCATCCCAGTAGGTCCGCCCATCCAGCCCCTCCAGCGTCACGTCCTCGATCGAGCGGACACGCAGATAGCTGTGCAGACCCGCGGTGAACCGCAACGGATGGCGGCCGGTGTTCTCCACCGACAGCGCGGTTCGCAAACCGGATGGCAACAGACTCACGGTCAGCCGCAGGCGGAACGAATGCGGCCAGATCTCCAGTGTCGATGCACTCTCGCTCAGCTCGTAAGCAACCTGCGTATCCGAAACCCCCGCCAGGGCCCAGGCCGATCGGCGGGCGAAGCCATGCTTGGGCAAATCACCAAAATTGCCGAACTGGGGAAAGATGACCGGAATACCGCCGCGAATCGACGCATCCGCACCGAACGCGCTGTTGTCGCTCAGAAACAGCCGGTTGCCGCCCTCCGGCTCGGGTGTCCACTCCAGCACATGCGCGCCGTGTGCGGTCACGCGGGCTGTGCCGCCGCCCGGTTCGCGCAGCGTCACGACATCGCACGCACCGACCGTCGCCTGCCCATCCAGCCTGTTGTCCATGTGACGAATCCTTTGAGGGTGAAACCGATCAAGACCCGGGTCGTCAGGGAAACACCGATTGATTCACTCCGACAAGTGGTCGCGCGAAACGGCCCGGACGCCGGCTACTGCATGTCGCCAAACCGCAGGCCGAAGTTCACCCCTACATATTCTGCGCTGCCCGCGAAGTTGCCCTGGATCGCGAACTCGAAGGCCGCGTCCCGATCGGTGTCCCTGGCGAACAGGAGCTCCCAGGCCAACCCGGTCCGATGCCCTGGCAGCTCGTCATCGGGATTGAAGATCCGCCCGACCCCCAGCGCGCCATGCACGGAACTGTCGCCAAACCGCGTACCGAACAGCGCCGCCACCTCGACCGGATCGTCATCGGTGTCCGCCTCGCGGATGCGAGCCACGCGCATTCGAAACAGTCCGCCGGATTCGGTCGCCGTGGTGAATGCGCCGGTGAGGCCACTCAGCAGACCGGCTTCGCTGCAGTCGCTGTGATCGGTTTCGCAAGGCAGATCCACATGTCCGTAGATCAGGTTCAGGCCCAGCGTCAGCCAGGTTCTGCCCCCGTCGTCGGCGAAGGCGGCGGAACTGCCGCTCATCAGGATCAGCGCCACCGCCCAAAATCGTATTTTCATCATGACTCCCCAGTCATCCTGATGTGTTGTTTTTTGAAAATCCTGGCGTCAGCGGAGGACGCCGGACCAAGGCGGCGCATGATTTGATTTTCCAACGGAGATTGCAAGCATGCAGATCGACGCCACGTTGGCATGACGGCGATCACGCACCACACTGACCCGCTTTGGCCATGGACTAGCAACAATGCCCCAGACTGTTCTAATCACCGGCGCCAGTCGCGGCATCGGTGCAGCCGCCGCGCGCCGTCTGGCTGCCGACGGCCGCCAGGTGGCCCTTGCCGCGAGAAACCTGTCGGCGCTCGAGGCCTTGGTCGACGAACTGGACAGCGGACCGGGTCGGGCAATGGCGATCGCCTGCGATGCCACCCGCCCCGAGGAGGTCGCATCCGCCATCAACGCCTGCGTGGACCGGTTCGGCCGACTGGATGTGCTGGTGAACAACGCGGGCCTCATCGAACCGATCGCCCATCTGGCCGACGTCGATGTCGACGGTTGGAACACCGTGGTGGACGTGAATCTCAAGGGCGTGTTCCACGGCATGCGCTACGCGATTCCGCAGATGCTCGCCCAGGGCGGCGGGACAATCATCAACCTCAGTTCCGGCGCCGCGACCAAGGCCATCGAGGCCTGGAGCGCCTACTGCGCGACCAAGGCGGCGGTGCTGGCGCTGACGCGCTGTGGGCATGAGGAGTACGGCGATCGCGGCATCACCGTGGTCGGGATGAGTCCCGGCACCGTGGGCACGGAGATGCAGGCCAGCATCCGCGCATCCGGCATCAATCACTACAGCCGACTCAAGCCCGACGACCACATTCCTCCGGAATGGGCCGCCGAGGCGATCGCCTACCTGTGCACCGACGCGGCCCGCGAGTTCGCCGGTGGCGACTTCTCAATCAAGACCGACGAGGGCCGCGCGCGGGTCGGCCTGCCGCCGGTCGCCTGACCGACGTCTACCCCTTGTAGGACGGATCGACGCGATCCAGCCGCCGCAGCAGTCCGGGCCAGGCCAGCCCACCGCCGGCGCCGCGCGTAACCGCGGCCGCCTGGGCCATCGCACCATCGATGATCGGCTGCGGTACGTGCGTCAGCTCCCCGCCTCCGGCCTGCGCCCTCACCTGGATCATGCAGGTGGTTTCAAACAGGTACATGAACAGGAAGGCATCGGGAATGTTGTTCGCCACCGTCAGCAGGCCATGGTTGCGCAGCATCAGGAAATGCCGGTCGCCCAGGTCGGCGACCAGCCGCGGTTTTTCGGCCTCGTTGAGCGCGACGCCTTCATAGTCGTGATAGCCCAGCGAGGCCAGCACGAAGATGCTCTGCTGCGACAGCGGCAGCACGCCATCACGCTGTGCGCTGACCGCGATGCCGTTGACGCTGTGAACATGCAGTACGCACTGGGCATCCTCCCGGGCCGCGTGAATGGCACTGTGGATGGTGAACCCGGCCGGATTGATGTCGAATGGCGAGTCCATGACCTTGTTGCCGTCGAGGTCGATCTTGACCAGCGAGCTGGCCGTCACTTCGTCGAACAACATGCCGTAGGGATTGATCAGGAAGTGATGATCCCCACCCGGAACACGGGCGGAGATGTGCGTGAAGATCAGGTCGCTCCAGCCGAACTGGGCGACCAGCCGGTAGGTGGCCGCGAGGTTGACCCGCGTTTCCCATTCCTCGGCCGTCACCTGGCTGCGGATATCCATGGCGTCTCCTTCGTTGTGTTGTCGTGATACCCGCATAATGCAACCCGATCCCACTCCCCGCCAGACGATGCACGACTCCCCGAATCCGGATTCCGACGTGCTCATCATCGGCGGCGGCCACAACGGCCTGGTCTGCGCCGGGTATCTCGCCGCGGCGGGCCTGTCGGTCACGGTGCTGGAACGCCGGGCCGTGGTCGGCGGCGCCGCGGTCACCGAGGAGTTTCATCCGGGATTCCGCAATTCCGTCGCTGCCTACACCGTCTCCCTGCTTCATCCGAAGGTGATTGCCGATCTGGAGCTCGCGCGTCACGGACTGCGCATTGTCGAGCGACCGCTGTCGAACTTTCTGCCGACCGAAGACGGCCGCTATCTGAAGGTCGGACCGGGCCGGACTCGCGAATCACTGGCCGCCTTCTCGGCCCGGGACGCCGACCGGCTGTCGGCATTCGACGCCTCGCTGGAAACCCAGGCCGACCTGATCCGCTCCCTGCTGCTCGAACGGCCGCCAAACATGACCGACCGCGGGTGGCGGGCCGCGCTGCCCGAACTTTTGCGGGCGCTGCGGCTCGGCCGTTCGGTCGGACGGCTGAACCGCAACCAGCGCCAGGAACTGCTGCGGCTGTTCGCCTGCTCAGCCGGCGACTACCTGGATGACTGGTTCGAATCCGATCCGATCAAGGCGGTGCTGGGGTTCGACGGCATCGTCGGCCACTACGCCAGCCCCTACTCGCCCGGCAGCGCCTACGTGCTGCTGCATCACTGCTTCGGCGAGGTCAACGGTCGCAAGGGTGTCTGGGGTCACGCGATCGGCGGCATGGGTGCGATCACCCAGGCCATGGCGGCGTCGGCCCGGTCGCGCGGTGTGACCATCCACGTGAACGCGCCGGTCAGCCGTGTCCTGACCAAGCGCGGACACGTCGTGGGCGTCGCCACCGAATCCGGCCGTGAATTCCGCGCCAGCGCCGTCGTCTCGAATCTGAACCCGAAACTGCTGTTCACGCGGCTGGTCGACGACGACGACATCCCGGCGGACTTTCGCACCCGCATGGCGCAGTGGCGCTGCGGTTCCGGCACCTTTCGCATGAACGTCGCGCTCAGCGAGCTGCCGGACTTCTCCTGTCTGCCGGGCACCGCGCCGGCCGAGCACCACGGAGCCGGCATCATTCTGGCGCCCTCACTACGCTACATGGAGCAGGCGTATTTCGATGCCAGGACGCATGGCTGGTCGCGCCAACCCGTGGTGGAGATGCTGATCCCGTCGACTCTGGACCCGTCGCTCGCCCCCGAAGGGCAGCACGTGGCCAGCCTGTTCTGTCAGCACGTTGCGCCGGAACTGCCGGACGGATCGAGCTGGGATACGCACCGGGACTCGGTCGCCGACCTGATGATCGACACGGTCACTCGGTACGCTCCGAACTTCCGTCGGTCGGTGATCGGCCGGCAGGCGCTCACGCCGCTGGACCTGGAGCGGACGTTTGGTCTGATCGGCGGCGACATCTTCCACGGCAAGCTCTCGCTCGACCAGATGTACTCCGCGCGCCCGACCCTGGGCTTCGCCGATCACCGCACACCGATCGCAGGCCTTTATCAATGCGGTTCCGGCACGCACCCAGGTGGTGGGGTCACCGGCGCGCCGGGACACAACGCCGCACGCGAAATTCTGAAAGACCGACGGCTGCGAATGAAATAAGGGTTCTTGCCTTGTATTTCAAATTGGCATAAAAAACCCATGCGTATCCGATCCGGATACTGATTGTCATTCTCAATCCGCCACGCCGCGAATCTCCGAGTCGCACGGAAATCATCAGGCGGACCATCCGACTCGCGGCGGGTCGGAACCCGGGTTGTCGTGTCCAGGAATCAGACTTCAGCGTTGGCGAGCTCGCAGCGAGACCCGGCCCGGATGCCGGACGGCCGCTTCCTGCTCGCGATGGCCGGACTGTTTGCGGTGACGCTTGCCGTGATTGGCGGCACGGCGCTGCTGCGGACCGGGGTCGCCGCCGATCCGCTGACCTGCGCCGGCTTCTTCCTCTTCACGCTGTTTGCGATCTCCTGTCGGTATCAGCACCCGGGTCAGGGGGTCGTCAGCTTTGACCGGGTCGCTCAGTTCTCCGCCGTGCTGATCCTGGACCCGGTGGTCGCCGCGGCGTTGAATGCCTGCGCCTCGTTCGTTCATCCGGTCGAGCGGCTACGCCGCGGTGTCTCACCAACCAATGCCCTCGCGGCGGGCTGCGCGAACGGCGCGATCATGGGGATGGCGGTGTTGCTCGGCGGCCTGGCCTATCACGGCCTGAACGGTCCTGTGCCGCTGCGCAGCGTCACCTGGCAGGTGGTGCCACCGCTGATCGCCATGGCCACGATCGCGCATGTGGTCAACGCCCTGATGCTGCATCTGGTGTTTCGTATCCGTGGCGTGGCTCACCAGCATCGCTTCGATGGGTTCTCCTTCACGCTGGAAGTCCTGTCCTACCTCGTCGCCATCGTGTTCGTCGTCGTCTGGACCAACCTGGCGTTGATCGACAGCCTCATCCTCACGGGCTTGCTGGCCGTGGGCATGCTCCAGCTCAGTTCCCACGGGGCGATGCGTGCCCGATTGGAACGCCTGGTCGAGGAACGCACCATCGACTTGCACGAACAATCGCGCCGCCTCGACGAGATGAGCCGCACGGATGACCTGACAGGCCTGCGCAATCGGCGGCACGCGCAGATCCGGCTGGAGGAGGAGATCCACCGCGCACGCCGCCATCACGGCACATTCTGTATCGCCCTGGCGGATCTGGATCACTTCAAGCAGATCAACGACCGCTATTCGCATGGCGCCGGCGATGCGGTACTGCGCAAGGTGGCGATCACGCTCGACCAGAGCGTGCGCGGCGAGGACGTGGTGGCGCGCTTCGGAGGCGAGGAGTTCATCTTCATCTTTCCCGAGGCGTCGATACCCGACGCCATGGTGGCCTGCGAGCGCATCCGGTTCGCCGTGGAACGCCTGACAATGCCGGAAATCTCGAAGTCGCTCAGAGTGAGCGTGAGCATCGGTCTGGTGCAATTCGGCGGCGAGACGGCAACCCAGCTGCTCAACCAGGCGGACACCGCGCTCTACAGCGCCAAGCACCGAGGACGGAACCGGGTGCTGGCCGTGCCGCAGGATCTCGACGAGCCGCCTCCGAGCGATATTCAGCGCCAGAGGACGTAAAGTCGCCGGAATCGGTGGTTTGGTCGCCCCGTTTCAGGCAAATCAGGTGACTTCGTGGCACGGATATTGCCGCCTTCACGACCAATACCGCCGAGTCCGTCGTGGGACATCCGCCGTTGCACGGCATGTCCGGGGAACACGATCGGAGCGGCACTGGGGAAATCATTGATCATGCCGACAGCAGTTCGGCGGGGAATGCATGTTTTTTCGGAAATGGATCGCCGTACTCGCGGTGCTGGGCACCGTTGCGCTCTTGAGCGTTCTTGTCATCAAGTCTCAGCAGCGTCCGCTTGACGCCCGTCTGGCGAGCGACCAGCTCGCCCAGATCAACTACTCGACCCGGCTCGCGGAGCAGTTCAGTCGCGAGATCACGCGAACCCGCATCACACGTGACACCTCGTTCGCCGCCCTGGACGGCACCGTGGCGCTGTGGGAGTCGGCCGATGCGCGTCTCGCGGCCGACGAGACCGGGCTGGCGGACGGTCCCGACACCGGCACGACCCTGAACCGCTATCGTTCGGCGGCGGCGCAGCGCAGACAGGAGCTGGCGGACTTCAAGGCGGCTCAGCTCACGTTCATTACCGCCTTCGAACGCCTTCGCCTGGAAGCGGAGAACACCCTCGCCTCCCTGCTCGCCAACGAGGCGGGCATCGCGACGCGCGAGCAGGTCATCACCCTGCTGGACGAACTGGCCAGTTACGGATTGCAGGCCAATCCCAACAACGGCGGCCGGATCTATTCACTGATGGCGCGACTCAACGGCTCCGTCCCCGCCTTCGAACAGGCGGCGCGTGAAGTCCGCGCGGCCAAGGACGCGCTGCAGCCGGTGGCCGATTCGCTGACCTCCGACACACCGGTGGCGCTGCTTGATCAACTGGGCGCGCAGGTTCGGGACGCCATCGCGGCGCAGGACGCACGGATCGAGCACTACACGCTGGCGCTGGCCGCCTTCGCCGGCGCCTTGCTGCTGGTCTTCAGCCTGATCGGTCTTCGACTGCGGGGCAGCTTCAACGAGCTGGACAGCATCAACAGCAACCTGGAGAAGCTCGTCGAGCAGCGGACCGACGAATTGAACCGCACACTGGAGGAACTGCGCATGCAGCAGGCGCATCTGATCCAGTCGGAAAAGCTGTCGTCGCTCGGCCAGATGGTTGCCGGCGTCGCCCACGAGATCAACACGCCGCTAGGCTATGCGCTGAGCAATGTCGAGACGGTCAAGGAATCGCTGGCGATCGTGGAGTCCGCCGGCGGGCTCAGCGACGATGCGCAGGAGCGCATGGTCGAGGCCGATGTGCTGCTTGAGGACTCCATGCACGGCATGAACCAGATCGACGAGCTGGTGAAGGGTCTGAAGAACTTCAGCCGGATGGACCGCTCGGCGACCGAACTGTTCGATCTGAACGAGGGCCTGGAGACGGCGCTCAAGATCTGCCAGAACCAGCTCAAGGGCGGGATCGAGGTCGAGCGCGATCTCAGCGAGCTCCCCGCGATTCACTGCGCGCCGTCGCAGCTCAATCAGGTCTTCCTCAACCTGATCAACAACGCGTCGCAGGCCATCGACGGAACCGGTGTCATCCGCATCCAGACACGCCACGAGCAGGATCAGGTCACGATCCGGATCAGCGATACCGGCTGCGGCATGGACGCGGACACCCGGGCACATATTTTCGAACCCTTTTTCACCACCAAGGCCGTTGGCGAGGGTACGGGGCTGGGGTTGTCGATCGTGTTCCGGATCATCGAGGACCATGGCGGACGCATCGACGTGGACTCGACGCTGGGCGCCGGCACGACCTTCACCATCCCCCTGCCCGTCCGGCAGACGCGGACCGCGAGCGCTTCGGCCGCTGCACTGGTGGACGATGCGGCGGAACCGCCGATGTCGGCAGCCCTGCAAGCCAGCGCCTGAGGCCGGTCGATGAACGCACAGCCCAGTCTTCCGGATCGCCCGCGCCTGCTGTTCGTGGACGACGAATCACGCATCCTGGTGTCGCTGAAATCCATCTTTCGCAACGATTACGATGTCCGGATCGCCAACAGCGGCGCCGAGGCGATCGACATCCTGCGCGGATGGCCCGCCGATGTTCTGGTCAGCGATCAGCGCATGCCGGAGATGACCGGCGTGGACGTGCTGCGATCAGCGGCCGAGATCCGGCCAACGACCACCCGCATCCTGCTGACCGGCTACTCGGACCTGGAAGCGATCATCGGCTCGGTGAACGACGGCGAGATCTTTCGATTTGTTTCCAAACCCTGGCGCCGCAACGAGTTGCGCGACACCGTCGCCGCCGCGGTCAAGGCAACCGCCCGCGCGCTGACCGCGAACGATGAGCCGGATACGCCGGCCGTCCCCGAGCCGGTGTCGAGCGTGTCGGTTGCCGACCAGCCCGGCGTGCTGATTCTCGACGCCGACGCCGCCGAGCGGGAGGCGCTGCGCCACGTGCTGAGCGCCGACCGGCCCGTGCATGTAGCCAGCTCGTTCCTCGACGCGCTGGAGCAGATTCGCACGCATCAGATCGGCATGGTGATCACCGAATCCAGCATCGGCGGCGAGCCAGTGACCACGCTCATCAACGGCCTGCATTCGCTGCGTCCGGGCCTGGTCTACATCGTGCTAACGGGCCAGCCCGACGCCCAGCACATCATCGACCTGATCAACTTTGGCCGTGTCTATCGGGTGCTGCGCAAGCCGATCAATGTCAGCGTGCTGCGCGGCACGGTGAATCTGGCGGCGCGGCGTCACCAGTCGCTGGCCCGCCGACCCGAGCGTGCGCGGGAGTTGACCGAAGAGGTGGCGCCGATGCCACCCGAACGCCAGAACCGCGGCCTGTTCGCGAAGATCCGGGAATTTCTGCACGCCTGAGCGCTGCTCGCGGAACCGCTTTTTGGGGGAACACATGTCTGCATCAATCAACCGTCCGGCCTCGGACGCCGGCGGCCTTCGCCAGACCATCGGACACTCGGCCGAGTACGCCATCGCCCTGGCATTGCTGGTCGTGGGCCTGGCCGTCGGCGCCGTCGTCTGGTTCGGAAGTCGCGACGAACCGCGGGGCACGGTGACGGAGATCTCCATGGCCAGCGACGATCTGGCCACCGACGCCGCCACGCGGATGAAGGCCGAGGAAGACGCGGCGCTGGCCGAACTGCGAAGGGAATTGCACGAGTCGCTGAACGAAGTCGAGGCACGCGGTCGCATGGAGGCCGAACTGGCGGCGCAGGAGCGCGCCGCGGCCGAGGCGAGACGGGTGCAGTTGCAGGAACTCGAACAGCGTCAGCGTGAAGCAGAGCAGTTGCGCCAGCAGCTGGAAAGCGAACAGGAACGTCTGCAACGCATCGAACGTGAACGCGCCGAGGCTGCCGCCGCCACCGTCGCCTCGACATCACCGCCCTCCGAGCCGCAGCTTGGCACGCCGGCACCACCCCCGTCACCAACGGCCGAAACGGGCGAGCCCGCGCCGGTCCGCGTCGCGCTGACCACAGCACGGGAGCCGGTGATCACCAAGCCGTCGGTGTTGTGGGATTCCTGCGAACGGCCGGCCTACCCCCGTGCATCACTACGCGCCGGCGAGGAAGGTGTCACGGTGATCTCCCTGGACATCGACGCCAGCGGAACGGTGACCAACGGTTCGGTACGTGAATCCAGTGGCCATCGCCGTCTGGACGAGGCCACGCTGGGCGCGCTGAGCCAGTGTCAGTTCAGGCCCGCGACCACGGACGGAACGCCGACCGCCACCACGGGTGTGTTCCGCTTCGCCTGGAATCTGCGCTAGCGCTGGGCACGCCCGGAGTCGGCCAGAACCTGATCCACGTAGCCCGCGTACTCCACCAGAAAGTCGCGCAGCCCGCCGGGCTGCTTCGACGTGGCGATTTCCACCAGCACCGGCCCGACCCGCGCCGCGCCGATCTTCTCGGCCTGGACGAATCCGTTCACGCCTCCGGTTAGCGGCTGGACGCCTTCCAGCGTCTCGGCCGGGAATCGCTTGTTCCAACCCTGCTCCAGGGCGGACTCGGACGTATAGACGTTCAAGCGCACCTTGTAGGCCGAGTCGTCGGCCTTCCAGTACTTGTAGTAGGCCGAGCTCACCAGTCCCTCCCCCTCGAACAGCTCCGGCGCCTGCGAGGCCCGGATGACCGACTTGATCTCGACCTTCTCCACCCCGGACGCCGGTGTCGGCGTCATCCGCAAACGTTCGATCAGCTCCGTTCCGGACCCGGCGGCGCCCTGCTCGGCAGCTTGATCCGGCTCGGCGCAGCCAGCCAGACATGCCAGCAGGACGCCCATCAGCACGCTCAGACGATAGTGATGCACGGCAACTTCCATCTTGTGGGAAAATAATGCCATTATAGGGGATAGCGGCGACGTGAACGCCTGACCTGTCCATTCCCCCGGGGAATTCGCGGTCCGGCCGTTCCGCCATCCGTGTGTGGCACGTCCTGGCCGACGTTGCCGAACCCTCTGATTCAACTGGGGAATCCACAGTGAACATCCGAAGCCATCTCGTCCTGATCGTCGCCTGCACGATGCTGGGCGGCACTGCCGTGGCCGCCGAACCGGCGTCCGGAACCGTCAGCGAAAGCGCGCCGACCACCGAGTTCGCCTCGGGTCCGAACGTGGTTTCCAACCCCGCCTACCCGGACACCGGGGTCTGCCAGGCACCGGTGCTCGCCTGTGACGATTTCGCGTTGACGGTGGATGTCCCCTCACCGCTGCCCGAGAACATGAGCGCCGGAATTCGCATCCGCACGGTGGCGCCGTCGTCCGAGGATTACGACATCTATCTGCTGGACGCCGACGGCAACCAGATCAACAGTTCGGCGGCCGGCGGAACGCCCGAGGAAATGTTCCAGACGGTGGACCCCGGCATGTCCACGTTCACGGTTCGGGTTATCCCCTGGCTGGTCACCGGCTCCACGGCGGACACCACGATCACGCTGGAATTCTTCGAAAGCACCGGCGGCGGTGGCGACGGCGGCACCGGTAACGATGGCCGCCTGCCGTTCGATCCGACCGCGCCGCGTTACTCGACCTACGTGTCCCCGCCCAACGAAGGCAATGACGCGGGCGAGCCCACGATCGGATTCAACCCGTTCACCGAACGGGCGATGTTCATCTCCTACACCAACGCGCTGCGCGTGACCTTCCCGGAAAAGCTGGAAACTCCGCTGCCGCAGGCCTGCGACGCCGTCTGGGAGAACAAGTCCGGACTGATCACGACGCTGAACTCCCTGGACCCGATCATGTACACGGACCAGGCCACGGGACGGACCTTCAACTCGCAGCTGGCCGGCGCCAACAGCCTGTTCGAGTACACCGACGATGACGGCGACACCTGGATCCCCGGCCAGATCGGCCTGCCCAATGGCGGCGCCGATCACCAGGGTGTGGTGAGCGGCCCCTACCCCGAAGGCTTCCCGACGGCGGGTCTGCTGTTCCCCAACGCGGTGTACTACTGCTCGCAGTCGGTCGCGGCGGCGTTCTGTGCCCGCAGTGACGACGGCGGCCAGACCTTCGGTCCCGGCACGCCGTTCAAGAACCTGGATTGCGGCGCCGGCGCGCTGCACGGCCACCCGAAGGTCGCACCCGACGGCACGCTCTACATTCCGGACAGCTCGCAGTGCGTCGCTTCGCTGGGCCTGGACGGCAGCTCCGAGAAGGTCGTGGCCTTCGTCAGTGAGGATGCCGGCACGACCTACGAGGTCCGTCCGCTGCCCGACAGCCAAGGCGGCGCCGGTTCCGACCCGTCCATCGCGCTGGCGACCGACGGCACCGCCTACATGTGCTACGAAAACGCGGACGGCACCACGCGTGTGGCGGTCTCCGGCGACAAGGGCGTGACCTGGGAGCATGATCAGGACGTCGGCGCCGCCGCCGGTCTGGTGGCTACCCGGTTCCCGGCCATGATCGCGGGCGACCCGGATCGCGCCGCCTGCGCCTTTCTCGGAACGACCACGGTCGGTGCGGACGAGGACCTGAGCTTCGAAGGCGTCTGGTATCCCTACATCGCGACGACCTACGACGGTGGCGAAACCTGGCAGCTGGTCAACGTCAGTCCGAACGACCCGGTCCAGGGCTTTGGCGGCGTCGGCCCCAGTGGCACCAACCGCAACCTGCTGGACTTCAACGACCTGGAGCTGGACAACCTCGGCCGCCCGATGTTCGCCTATGCCGACGGCTGCATCGGCGGCTGCGTGCTGGACCCGAGCCAGAACAGCTTCGCCGCAAAGGGCACCATCGTTCGGCAGTCCGGCGGGCGCCCGTTGTACGCGGAATTCGACAACCTGGCCGGTCAGCAATTCAATGTCGGCGCACCGATCCCGCCGGCCGCGGCCTGCGCCTTGCAGGACGACAGCCTGCGCACCTTGACCCAGACCAGGGTTGTCTGGCGAGAGCCTGACAATGGCGGCAGCGAGATCACCAACTATGAGGTCTACCGCGCCGAGAATCCGGCCGGCCCCTACGAGTTCGTGGGTGATGCCGGTGCCCGGAACCAGTTCATCGACACCACGGCCAGCACGTCCGTGCCGGAGTACTCGTACAAGATCGTCGCGGAGAACACGGCTGGCAGCTCGGTCGACAGCAACATCATCACGCTGCCGATCGAGGATGACGTGATCGTCGACACCTGCTCGCTGCCGGGTGACACGATCATCCTCGATTCCGAGGGCGATTCGGCAACGCCGGATCACGACATCATCTCGGTGTCCGTGGCAGAGCCAGCCGACTTCGCCGGTAACTTCGTCGTTACGCTCAAGGTTGCCACCTTCACGGCAACCGAGCCCCCGCCGACCTCGTTCTATCCGGTGCTGTTCCCGCTGCGGGACAACTTCTACTTCGCGCTCAACGTGGGAGAAGGACTGCCCAGCTTCGAGTACGGCACCTTCGAGGAATTGCCTCAGGGTCTGCTGGCCTTCACCGCGGAAGGCGATCTCGATGAACGCAGCACGTACAGCGCGGACGGCACGATCGTCTTCGTGGTGCCGAAAACGCTGTTCGGCGAGCTGAACGCGGGCGACATCATCGCCGGCTTCGATGTTCGCTCCCGTGTCGGGTCGGCCTCGCTGCCGAGCCGAGACACCGCGGGACCGGCCGACTATCTCGTTCGCACGGATCTGATCTGCGACGGCCTGGTCGGCAATCTGCTCGCCACCCTCGCCGGCAGCCGGAACGAGGGCGAAGCGCCGCTGAGCGTGGACTTCACGATCTCCGGCCAGGCGCCCGACGGGGAAAGCCTCAGCAGTTACTCGATCCAGTTCGGTGATGGCTCGTTCGTCGAGGACGAACCCTTCGGCGGACAGGACTCGGTGACCATCACCCATGTGTACAACGCCGCGGGCACCTACCGTGCGCAGGCCTCGGTGAAGGACACCGCGGGCTCCCAGAGCAGCAACCTGGCGGAGCACACGGTCGTCGTGGCTGAACCCGGTACCGGTGGTTCAGGCGGCGGTGGTGGTTCGTCTGCAGGCGCGACCGGCGGTGGCGCTCTGGGCTGGCCGCTGCTGGCACTGCTGATGGTCGTGGGTGTACTGCGCCGACAGCTGCGCGGCGGTCGCCGCATCGGCTAGTTTCAACCCGGCATGATCAAGCCCCTGATCCATCCGATCAGGGGCTTTTTTGTGTCTGCGGACTTCTTACCGAGGTTAGTGCGTCAAGCGGCGAATGCGCTGAATCTTTTGCGCGCCGGCCAGTCGATAGAAATCGCGTAGCGTTCTGTGACGCTGCTCGGGTCGCCGAGACGTTGGCAGCCGCACGCAGTAGTGCCTCGCCAGGCGTGTCGCAGTCCGGTAGCGCCAGCGCTGTTCCGCATCGAGACTCGAACGCAGGGCTGGCTGGTCGAACAGCCAGTGGAGCAAGGCGGTGTCGGGAACCGAAACGCCCTGCCCCTGAAGCAACTGCTCAACCACGACAAACTTGTCGATCTCGCCCTGCAACTCCATCTCCAGCTGGCTGACAGGACGGTTCACCTCGGCTCTCGCGGCCAGATAGACGAAATGACTCACGCCTTCGGTCGCGAGCAGCCAGGCGCCGAGATTGTCGGCGTCGACAGCACCTCCGGCGACCTGCGCGAGTACAGCAGCATCCAGAAACAACGACAGGTTCAACTCCCCATCCCGCTCGAGCACGAGCAGCGCTTCATCCAAATCGTCGGCGACGGCGCCCAGATGGACGGCGAGGTGTCGATCCGTCACCAGAAACCGCCTTATGTCCGGCACTGGCGCAAGCGCGTAAATCTGCTCGAGCGTGGTTTGAAGATCACGCAGCGGCGCCATCAAGGCGGGCGTCATGACGAGGGGCTCAGTGCCGCCAGGCACCGGTCTCCTGCGCCACCGGCTGGATGCCGAGCTTCTCAAGCTGTCGCGCCGCCCGGATGCTGCCGGTCTGCGCCCACAGGGTGTAGAGCTGCACGACGTCGCTGTCGGACTTGAGCTGCGCCTGCTCGGAGACCTCCTGCAACACGTCGACGAAGCGGCTGAACTTCTGAGCCAGCTCGCCGAAGATGTCGCGGAATACCGCGCGGGCACGCGAAGTCTCGTAGATGTCACGCAGACAACTGTAGGCGTTGCCGCCCATCGACACGTAGTAGCCAATCCCGACCTGGCGGCGCTCCAGCCACTCCGGAAAGATGCCGGCGATGAACAGCGCCAGATCACCCAGTCGCTGGAGGGCATCGTTGCGTGCTTCGGGGCTGGGCGCCTCCACGGCCTGCTGATACAGACCGGTCAGCGGTTGCAGCACCACGCCATCCGGTGTCGCTTCGAACACGCGCTCGGCGTGAACGAACCCCGTCAGCATGTGCACCAGATAAACCACCGTTTCCTCGGTAGCGTCCACGCGTTGATGCGACATGGCGTCGCAAACGGACGTGTTGAGGTATTCACGCAGTCCCATGTCCGTCAAGCTCATGGTTGCTCTCACCCTAGCCTCCTTTGTCGTCAATCGACCGTGCAGAACTCCAGTGTCGTTTCGTGATCAATCCTGCAAGCTCCATGCCCGAGATTGATTTTCATATCAACTATCAACGAGTTGGGAGACATTTATGAGGGCTCTTCGACCATCAGGAATCACCCAAGCCGGATTCCGGGGCAGCCCCGGTTGACGACTGTGGTCGCTCCCGGGCGCGCGGCCCGCCCGGACACCGGATCGGGAATTTCGACGGTGTGTCCGCCCGCCAACGGATGCGGCTTGCCATGTCGGGGACAACACCCCATAATCCGCGGCCCTTCAGGCGCGTAGCTCAGCTGGTTAGAGCACCACCTTGACATGGTGGGGGTCGTTGGTTCGAGTCCAATCGCGCCTACCAACACTGGAGAAGCCCTCACCGAATGGTGGGGGCTTTTTCGTTGGTGCTCCTGTTTGGGATTGGACTCTCGCCAACGACCCGTCGGGTCGTGGTTGCCAGACGCATCCCTGCGCCCGGTCCTGCGGACTCGCTGCGCTCGCGTCGGGTCGTTCCCGACAACCCGATCGAGTCCAATCGCACCTACCAATACCCGGAATAGCCCTCACCGAATGGTGGGGGCTTTTTCGTTGGCGCTCCTGTTTGGGATTGGACTCTCGCCCGCACTCCTTCGGGTCGTGGTTGCTCGACCTCTCCCTGGGCCTCGCCCTGGCGGGTGTGGGGCGGTGAGGGTTCGCCGTGCTCGAACAAAGACTTCACATCCGGAACCGCACGCGGTTCTACACTCGCTCTTTCTCGACGAAATTGGATAGCATGCTCGCGGGGAGCCACTTCGCTGATCTCGGGCGAACTGAATACCGTTGCGACAACGCCACCGGCCGGTGAACACACCGCTGCCGATACGGGCGGATTTGATCCATGTGTCGCTCCGGGATGTGGCTGTGAATGAGCGCGCGGGCGCCTCACTCAGGGAGTTCATTGTTGAAAGTCGTGATTCTGGCGGGAGGATTTGGCACCCGCCTTGCCGAAGAAACCGGGACGCGCCCGAAGCCGATGATCGAGATCGGCCAGCGTCCGATCCTGTGGCACATCATGAAGATCTACAGTGCCCACGGCATCAACGACTTCGTCATCTGCCTGGGGTATCGCGGAAATATCATCAAGGAATATTTCGCGAACTACATGCTCAACGTCTCCGACGTCACCTTCGATTATCGAAACGGACGGACGGAGTACCACCGCCACAACGCCGAGCCCTGGACCGTGACGCTGGTGGACACCGGCGAGGCCACGATGGTCGGCGGACGCATCCAGCGGGTGCTGCCTTATGTGGCTGACGACGAAGCGTTCTGCCTGACCTACGGGGATGGTGTCGCCGATATCGACATTGCGGCAAGCATCAAGCTGCATCGCAGCGAAGGTCGCCTGGCCACCGTCACCGCGGTCCAGCCGCCGGGGCGGTTTGGCGCGATCTGGACCGAGGGCCACCGCGTCACCGCGATGCGGGAAAAGCCCAACGGCGACGGCTCCTGGATCAATGGCGGATTCTTCGTTCTGAACCCCGGTATCGGTCGCTATCTGACCGGCGATGACTGCGTCTGGGAGCGCGAGCCGATGGAACGTCTGGCCGATGACGGCGAGTTATCCGTCTATCACCATCGCGGCTTCTGGCATCCGATGGATACGCTGCGCGACAACCGCCACCTCAACGCCCTGTGGGACGGCGGCGCGGCTCCCTGGAAGCTCTGGTCATGAGAATTCTGGTCATCGGCAACATGGGCTACGTTGGTCCGGTGCTGTGCGAGCATCTGCGCCGGACACGGCCGGACGCGACGCTGATCGGCTACGACAGCGGCCTGTTCGGACATTGTCTGACCACGGACCATTTCCCCGAACGCGTGCTCGACACGCAGCATTTCGGCGATGCGCGGAACCTGTCCGCCGCCTTGTTCGAGAACATCGACGCGGTGGTGTACCTGGCCGCCGTGTCCAACGATCCGATGGGCCGCGACTTCGCCAAACCCACCGGCGAAATCAATCACGAAGCCGCCGTCCATTGCGCCGGGCTCGCGGCTGAAGCCGGCGTCAGCCACTTCGTGTTCGCATCCAGTTGTAGCGTCTACGGTTACGCCGAGGATGCCCGGGCGCGGGCCGAAGGCGACCCGATCGATCCGCTGACCGCCTACGCACGCTCCAAGATCGCCGCGGAACACGGGCTGGCGGCGCTGGCCGACAGCGGCATGACCATCAGCTGCCTGCGCTTCGCCACGGCCTGCGGCATGTCCCCTCGCCTGCGCCTGGATCTGGTGCTCAACGATTTCGTCGCCGGCGCGGTCGCTTCGGGGCAAATCACCGTACTCAGCGACGGCACACCCTGGCGCCCGCTGATTCACGTCAGGGACATGGCCCGCGCCATCGACTGGGCCGTGGATCGTCCGACCGAGGCCGGCGGCGCGTCTCTGGTGGTCAACGTGGGCAGCGACTCCTGGAACCTGCAAGTCGCCGATCTGGCCCACGCGGTGGCGGGCGTCATCGACGGCACCACGGTGTCGATCGCCACCGATGCCCCGCCGGACAAGCGCTCCTACCGCGTCGACTTCAGCCTGTTCCAGTCGCTGGCGCCGGACCACCAGCCGCTGGAAACGCTGGACAGCACGATTCAGGGTCTTCGCGAAGGACTGGCCGCGATCGGCTTCAACGATCCGGCGTTCCGCGAATCGCTGCTGATGCGACTGCGCGCGCTGCGTGCGCTGATCGACGCGGGCCGGCTGTCGCCCGACCTGCGCTGGACCGACCATGCGGATTGAACCGCTGTCCATCGCTGGCGCCGCGCTGATCCATCTGGAGCCGCATGCCGACGACCGTGGATTTTTCGCACGGAGCTTCTGCGAGACCGAATTCGCCGCCGCCGGACTGGAAACCCGGTTTCCACAGGCCAACCTGTCCCTTTCGAAGCTGCGCGGCACGCTGCGCGGCATGCACTATCAATTGCCGCCCCACGCGGAAACCAAGCTCGTGCGCTGCACCCGCGGCGCACTGTTCGACGCCATCGTCGACCTGCGGCCGCAATCTCCCAGCTTCGGTCAGTGGACCGGCGCCGAGCTGACGGCGGACAACCGGGTCGCGATCTACGTGCCGGCCGGCTGTGCGCACGGCTTCCAGACACTGGCCGATGACACCGAAGCCAGCTACATGGTGTCGGCGGCCTATGCACCCGGCAGTGAGCGCGGGCTGCGTTTCGACGACCCCTGGTGTGGCATCGACTGGCCGATGACGCCAACCGACATGTCCGACAAGGATCGCACCTGGCCCTTGTTCAATGCCGACTACCACGCCGTGGAGCGATTCCGTGATCCTGGTTGATCGCAAGCTCGCCGAGCGCGAGGAGCAATGCCGGCCCATCCGCGTCGGACTGCTGGGCGCCGGGTTCATGGCCAGGGGGCTGGTCAACCAGATCGCCAACTCGGTCCCGGGCATGCGGGTCACCGCCATCGCCAATCGGACGGTGCAACGGGCGGCGGACATTGCCGGTGAAGCGGGCCTGACGCCGATCAGCGCGACGGCCGAGAGGCTGGCGGCCGGCGTGGCGGACTCCGAAGTGCTCGTCACCGACGATCCGGAACTGCTGTGCCGCGCCGATGGCATCGATTGCATTGTCGACGCCACCGGCGCTATCGAATACGGCGCGCAAGTCACGCTGGAAGCCTTCGCCAGCGGCAAGCCCGTGGTGTCGATGAACGCCGAGCTGGAAGGCACGGTGGGCGCCATCCTGCAACAGCGCGCGAATGCCGCCGGCGTGCTGTTCACGCTCTGCGACGGGGACCAGCCCGGCGTGCAGATGAACCTCTACCGCTTCGTCCGCGGCATCGGCCTGACCCCCCTGGTCTGCGGCAACATCAAGGGCCTGCAGGACCCATACCGCACGCCCGCGACGCAAAAGGCCTTCGCCGAGCGCTGGGGGCAGAACCCGACGATGGTGACCAGCTTCGCCGATGGCACCAAGATCAGCTTCGAGCAGGCCTGCGTGGCCAACGCCACCGGCCTGTCCATCGAGCGACGCGGCATGCGCGGCGCCGATGTCGACGGGCATGTCGATGAGCTGTGCGCGGAATACGACGTCGAGCAGCTCCGCGCCCTTGGCGGCGTGGTCGACTACGTCGTGGGCACCCGGCCGGCGCCCGGCGTGTACGTGCTCGCCACGCATAACGATCCCAAGCAACGTCACTACCTGGCGCTATACAAGCTGGGCGACGGTCCTCTGTACAGTTTCTACGTGCCCTATCACCTGTGCCATTTCGAGGTTCCGCTATCGATCGCCCGCGCGGTGGATTTCGGCGATGCGGTGTTGCAGGCACGCCGGACGGCGCCGTCCGTGGACGTGGTCGCCACCGCGAAACAGGATCTGCGCGCCGGTCAGCGGATCGACGGACTCGGCGGCTTCGACACCTATGGCCAATGCGAGACGCATGCGCGCACGCGCGACGCCGGGCTGCTGCCCATCGGCCTGGCCGAGGGCTGCGTGCTCAAACGGGATGTGCGCAAGGACCAGGTGTTGACCCACGCCGATGTCGAGCGGCCGGCCGGACGCCTGATCGATCGTCTGCGCACCGAACAGGACGCGGTCTTCACCGGATGAAGATGGCACCTTCGGACCGGGAACAACGCGCCACCTGCGTGGGAGATGGCCGGGAGCCTCCCGTGCTCGCCCTGTCGCTGCGCAAGCTCGACCAGCTCGTGGCTTACGCCCTGGGCTACGAAATCGAGGACGTGCTGCGCAGCGCCGGACCGACCGAGTTCCGAACCCCGGGCGACATCCGGCAGCTGGAACGCTCGCGCAAGCTCTACAAGACCGCGCGCATGCTGAGATGCCCGCGCCGGGTGGCCCGAACCTTGGCACCGATGCGTGAACGTGTCCCGCTCAACCGGGACTACGAGCTGTTCGTCTTCAACGCGCACAACCCCTGGGCGCTTTACGCGCTGGAGACCATCCCCGACTGGCGCGAGCGCTGCGCCCACGCGGTCTGCTATCTGAACGAGGCCTGGGTCAGCAGGCTGCCGACGAACTACCTGATGGAGATGCTCAATCGCTTCGATCATGTGTTCATCGGGCTGCAGAATCCGGTCGAGCCGCTGAGCCGGCAACTGACCACACCGGTGAGCTACCTGCCACTGGGCTGCGATGTGCTGCGTTTTGCCCCGGCGGACATCGACCGGCCGCGCAGCGTCGATCTCTGCAATATCGGGCGGCGCGCGACCTCCACGCACCGGGCGCTGCTCACGGCCATGCGCACCCGGCCATCCTGGTTCTACTACTTCGACACGGCCCAGGCATCGGGCACCGGGCGCTCGTTCCGCGTCGACGAACCGGCCGAACACCGGCTGCTGCTCGCACAGTTGTTGCGCAACAGCCGGTACTACATCGCCAATCGCGCCCGCATCAACGAATCCGCGACGACCCACGACGCACAAGAAATCTCCGCCCGCTTCTACGAAGGCGCCGCCGCCGGCACCGTGATGATCGGTGTGCCGCCGGACAACCCGAGCTTTCGCGAACAGTTCGACTGGCCGGACGCGGTGATTCCCGCGCCCTATGAGCATCCCGGCATCGTCGAACAGCTCGACGAACTGGATCGCGATCCCGAGCGGCTGCGGGCGATCCGCGTCAGCAACGTCCGCGAGTCCGCGCTTCGCCATGACTGGCTGTACCGGCTCAAGCAGATCTATTCCGCCGTCGGCCTGCCGCCCTCCCGGTCCATGGTGAACCGGGAAGCCCGGCTGCACGAACTCGCCGACCGGCTGTCCTGACCGCGTCGCTAGCTCGCTGATGCACTGAACAGCGACCGGCAATCGCCGCTGATGTCGCTGGATTCGGGG
>NZ_CAXFCL010000255.1:0-1599 GCF_964000955.1 uncultured Abyssibacter sp. | reverse complement strand
TCTCGCGGCCAGCCGGCCTGCCCATCAGTGGTGCAAAGCCAATCGCCACGGCCGGCATTATCCCATTATCCATATGTTTTTGCTTGTCTTTTTATCGATTCGTTCGATGCGGACCGGCTTTCGATTCCAGGTTTTTTCCGCAACGAGCCGGTACGGCCCGGCCGGCAGATCCGGGCGGCACGCGCATCCGTGCGCAAATCCGGCCCGAAACCGCCGCAGGCTAACGCGCGAACAGCGCGGCGTCGATGTCCCGGAATCCCTTGAATTCCAGCGCGTTGCCGCTGGGGTCGCGCAGAAACAGCGTTGCCTGTTCGCCGGGCTGCCCGACGAATCGCCGGCGGGGTTCGAGCTCGAACCGGACACCTGCCTTCGTCAGGCGATCGACCAGCACTTGCCAGTCGTCCAGGTGCAGCACGACACCGAAGTGCGGCACCGGCACGTGATCACCGTCCACCGGCTGCGCAGAGGCCAGTCCCTGTTCGCCGCCCTCGCCCGCCAGATGCACGACAAGCTGGTGGCCAAAGAAATCGAAATCCACCCAGGTCGCCGCGCTGCGCCCCTCGGGGCAGCCCAGCGTCTGCCCGTAGAACGCCCGGGACGCGGCAAGATCGGATACAGGAATGGCAAGGTGAAACGGGCTCAGATTCGTCATGGGAGCACAGGCTAACCGAGAACTCGGCCAGGCGGCGCGAATCCGTCGTTCATCCCGCAACTTGCAACCCTGCGTGGACCCGCGACATCCTTGATCCGAGGACACCGTTTGCGTCGTGATCAACGACACGTGACGGCAGTCCGTCGAACGACGCCGGGCGGAACTTGATTCGCGGACCGGGCGTCGTCATTAACGGGGTCGTTCTGGCACCCGATGCAATCGATTCAGGAAGACATGTCGAAACACAGCGTGGCCACGGCACTGCGGGACGCCGTCGAATCCCGGATTCTCGGACAAACCCATCTGGTCGAGCGGCTGCTGATCGCCCTGCTTGCCGACGGTCATCTGCTGGTCGAAGGCGCGCCGGGCCTGGCCAAGACCACGGCGATCAAGACGCTCACCGACCATCTCGAAGCGGATTTCCACCGTCTGCAGTTCACCCCCGATCTGCTGCCGTCGGATCTGGTCGGCACGGAAATCTATCGACCGGAGTCCGGCGCGTTCGAATTCCGCCAGGGACCGATCTTCCACAATCTGCTGCTGGCCGACGAGATCAACCGGGCGCCAGCGAAGGTGCAATCGGCGCTGCTGGAGGCCATGGCCGAGCGGCAGGTGACGGTGGGCCAGACCACCTATCGCCTGCCCGACCTGTTCCTGGTCATGGCGACGCAGAACCCGATCGAGCAGGAAGGCACCTACCGGCTGCCGGAGGCCCAGCTCGACCGCTTCCTGATGTACGTGAAGGTCGGCTATCCGGATGTCGCCACCGAGCGCGCGATCCTGCGGCTGACCCGCGACACCGAACGGCACACTGCCGCGCCGACCTCGGAGCTGCGCGTGAGCCAGGCCGACGTCATGGCGATGCGGGCGGCCTGTCTGGACCTGCATCTGGACGAGGCCGTCGAGGAGTACATCGTCCAGCTCGTGCAGGCCACACGCACGCCGGG
>NZ_CAXFCL010000254.1:0-3319 GCF_964000955.1 uncultured Abyssibacter sp. | reverse complement strand
AGCAGGTCCTCCAGCGAACTCATGCCGACACGCTGCAATTCGGCCTGAACGTCGACCACCTCCCGGCGCGCCGCGATCTCGGCGCTCAGCGCTTCCGCATCGGCCTGAGCCGTGCGGTAGCTCGCCGCCAGCGACGCCCAGCGTCGCCACGCACCCCGCTCGGCGGCGCGCTGATCGTTCTGCGCCGCCGCCGCCTGGGCCTCGGCCGCCGACGCGCCCGACCAGACCGACGCGCTGATGGGCAGCTCGATCATCGCGCCGATGCTCCAGGCATCCGGGTCGTGCCCGTTGCCCTGGAACTGGGTGTAGTCGGCCTGCGCGGACAGGCGGGGCCACAGCCGTCGTCTGGCTTCGCGAGCCCGCGCCGCGGAAGCCTGCGCGGAGGCATCGGCAAGTTGCGCCGGCAGAAACTCGTCAGGTGCGGTCGGCCAGTCCGGCACGACGATGTCTTCATGACTCGGCATGGCATTGGACCCGGTCGCCTCCTCCAGCGCGACCAGCGCTTCCTGAACCCCGCCGACCAGTCGCACCTCGTCGGACTGCAAGCGCGCGAGTTCGGCCTGGGCCAGCAGCAATTCAGCCCGCGATGCCTGCTCGGATTCCACCAGTTCGCGCACCCGGTTGACGGTTTGCTCCACGCGCCGACGCTGGGTTTCCAGCGCCTGTTGCTGCACGCGCAACGCGGACAGGCCCACATAGGCCGCCACGGCGTCGTGCAGCTTCAGCAACTGGGCCTGCCGGGCCGCGAGTTCGCTTTGCCGCAGATCGGAGCGGGCCGCGTCCCGCGCTGCACGCACGGCGCCGTTCAGGTCGATGGGCAGGCGATAAAACGCGGTGTAGGCGGTCATCTCCTCCGCGAACGGCGGGTTCGCCAGCGCCGCCGGCGACAGCACGCCGAGAAAGCGCTGATCCTCGTAACGCGACACCGATGCCCGCAGCCCGCCGGCACCAAACCACTGGCCGCGCGCCGCGGACAAACCCTCCCGCGCGGCATCCTCGCGCTGCGCGGCGGCGACGACACCGGGATGCTCCAGCGTCTGCGTCAGCAGTGTCCGCAGCTCCTCGTTCGCGGCATATCCCGGCACAGCGATGCAGCCGCCGAGGCAGAACAGCAACCAGCGCATCAGCGGCCTCCGGACGCCCCGTCGGACGTGCCCGCCGCGTCTTCGTCACGCAGCTCGAACCACATCGCGTTGAGCACGCCGAAGGTCAGGGCGAGTCCCAGACCCAGAATCCAGGCGAAATACCACATCGTCGAAACCTCCTAGTAATGATCAGCCTGACCGCGCACATGCTCCAGCGTGACCGTGCCCCGCAGCACGCGGAACACCCACGCGGTGTAGAGCAGCACCAGGGGCAGGAACACCAGCGTCGCGACCAGCATGATGAACAGCGTGGCCTGGCTGCTGGACGCATCCCAGACCGTCAGGCCGGCGCCCGGCACGGTCGATGAGGGCATCAGGAACGGGAACAACCCAAAGCCCGCGGTGAGGATCACCCCGGCCTGCACCAGACTGCTGGTGACGAACGCCAGGCCGGCACGACCGGCGCGCAGCAGCAACATGCTGGCGATGGCGGCGAGATACACCACCACCGGCGCCGCGATCATCCACGGATAGGTGCCGAAGTTCGCCAGCCACGCGCCGCCCTCGAGGATCACTTCCTTGCGCAGCGGATTCGACGGACCCGCGACATCGGCGGCACCGACGATTCGTGCGCCCTCGATGCCGGGGAGCCAAAGCCCGGCCAGGGAGAACGTCACCAGCAGCACCAGCCCGCTCCAGAAGCCAGCCGAGCGTGCCCGGCCCGCCATCGGCTCGCCGACCTTCAGTGCCGCGTAGGTGGCGCCCTGGAGCACCAGCATGCTCAGGCTGACGACGCCGACCAGCAGCGCGAACGGATGCAGCAGCGCGAAAAAGCTGCCGGTGTAAACCGGGCGCGCCAGACCGTCGATGTGAAACGGCAGCCCCAGGAACAGGTTGCCGAAGGCCACGCCGAACAGCAGCGAGGGCACGGCGCCACCGATGAACAGCGCCCAGTCCCAGACCCTGCGCCAGCGGGCATCCGGCACCTTGTTGCGGAACATGAACCCGACCGGACGCAGGATCAGCGACAGCAGCACCAGCAACATCGCCAGGTACAACCCAGAGAACGACGCGGCGTAGAGCAGCGGCCAGGCCGCGAAGGCCGCACCGCCACCGAGGATGAACCACACCTGGTTGCCGTCCCAGACCGGCTCGATCGTCTCCAGAAACGCACTGCGCTCGTCATCGTCGCGGCCCAGCCAGCGGAACAGCGTGGCCACGCCCAGATCGAAGCCGTCCATCACCGCGAAGCCGATCAGCAGCGCCCCCAACAGCAGCCACCAGATGACTCGCAAGATTTCATAGTCAAGCATGCTGCACTCCTTGGGTCGGCGCGCCGGTCGCGGGCCAGTAGCCCAGCCCGTCCGGACCGCGTCGGATCATCCGTTGCATGAGAAACACGTCGACGACCAGCAGGGCCGTGTAGAACACCACGAACCCGGTCAGCGACAGCACGACATTGGTGGCCGAGGTCGCCGATACGCCGAGGAAGGTCGGCAGCACGCCCTCGATGGACCAGGGTTGTCGGCCGTACTCGGCGACGATCCACCCCAGTTCCGCCGCGATCCACGGCAGCGGCAGCGCGACGCAGGCCAGCGTCAGGAACCAGCGATGACGTTCCAGTTGCTGCTTGGCCGACAAATAGAACGCGAACGCGAACAGGGCGATGAAGAAGAAGCCCAGCGCCACCATCACGCGAAAGGCCCAGAACAGCACCGGCACGTCGGGAATCGTCGATTCCGCGGCGGCGTCGATATCGGCCTCGGTGGCTTCGGCCGGGTCGTCCACGTGGCGCAGCAGCAGCAGACCGTGGCCGAGATCCTCACGGTGGGCGTCGAAGCGCTCACGCGCGGCCGTGTTGTCCGGATTCTCGCGCAGCTCCTGCAACGCGCCATGCGCCTGCACGCCGCTGACGATGCGCTCGCGGTTGTGCTCGACGAGTTCGTTGATGCCCGGAATCTCCTCGTCGATGGAACGGGTCGCGATCAGGCCCAGCGCCCAGGGAATCTTCACCTCGGCGTGAGTCTCACGCGCATCCACGTCCGGGAAGCCGAACAGCGCGAACCCGGCCGGCGCCGGCTCGGTCTCCCACATCGCCTCGATCGCGGCAATCTTCATCTTCTGGTGCTCGGTGGCCGTGTAGCCGGATTCGTCACCCAGCACCACCACCGACAGCGCCGACGCCAGCCCGAAGCTGGCCGCAACCGCCATCGACCGCTTGGCGAACGCCCGGT
>NZ_CAXFCL010000253.1:0-2801 GCF_964000955.1 uncultured Abyssibacter sp. | reverse complement strand
GCAGGATTGCGGGAAAACCGGCCCGTTCCATACGGATTGCGCCTGAAATAAGGCCATGCGGCGTTACTCGTCGTTTATTTGGAATGACCAAACCTCTCTCCTCGCGCCTTGCCTGGCCTTATTTCAGGCGGCAACTTGGCGGCGTGAATAACTCAGTGCTTCCCTTGCCCGCGGACCCGGCCGTTCGAGCTGACGACGCCTAAGGCGTGTCGTCAGCCGCGACGGCCCCGCGACAACAACAAGGGAGTCAGCAAACCGAGCAGCAGCAGCGGACTCGGCGCGCCGGAACCGCCGAACGCGTCATCCGGCGACGCGGGATCGGTCGGATCGCGATCCGATCCGCGCGTCCAGACGCTGTAGTCGCCCGACAGCATCGACCCGACATCGGCGTCGGCCTGGATGCGGAACCAGTACGGCGTGCGTGGTTCCAGACCGCTGATCGTGAAGACCGCGATGCCATCGTCGCCGGTGGTCGCGGGGTCATGGGCTTCGCTGCGCGCGTAGCCCGGCAGGCGGTCCGTCACCTCGACGGTGTAGTTCACGCCGTCCTCGGCCCGCCAGCGGATCTCGACACTGGTCTGGTCGCTGCGCCCAATGTCGATCCCCTCGATCACCAGCCAGGTCGGCTCCACCGGCTCGCGCTCGATCAATCCGCCGCCGGTGTTGCTCACGAACTCGCGAATGTCCTCGCCGGACATCGGGTACGGATCGATGATCTGCGGATAGGACTGATGGTCCAGATGGTCGGCCAGGGTCGTCAACGCCTCGAGATGCCAGGCCACCCATCCGCCCGCGGCCGGTGACAAAGCCGATCGGGTGGCGAAGATCGCGCCGGCCATGTGGAACCAGATTTCGGTGGCCACCCGCTGCTTGACCAGCAGGGTCTCCAGCGCCGCGTAACCGGCCGGGTCGATGGCCTCCCTCAGCTCCGGCAGCGCGTCGAGGTTGCGCTGCGCGATCTCCATCGCCTCGTGCTTTTCCTGGAGCAGTTCCAGCACCGCGGCGGACGACGGCGCCAGCAGCTGGGCGGTGACCGGCGCGTAGACCGCATCCCACTGCGAGATGGTCTTGTCGAACATCAGGCTCAGCGCGTCGGCGCTGCTGGCCGGGATTTCGCTGCCCTTCCTGAACGCCCATTCGCCCTTGGCGTAGTACATCTTGCGACCGACCCAGTAGGTTCTGCGCAGGATGTCGAACAGCGTCGTGTGCGCCGCTGACCCCGCGGTCAGTCCGTAGCGGGTGGAGACGTAACGGGACAGCATGGTCTGCCAGTCCACCTCCGGGTTCTGCGCCAGCTGCGCCTGGGCGAACAGATTCGCCTCGTTGGCCGTGCCCATCGCCGAGTACTCATAGCGATCCACCCGGCAGGTGGAGCCCACGAACCGGCCCGCCGAATCGGCGTGCGCGGCCAGGCTTTCCCGATAACGCTGGGCGAAGTACTCCACCGCCACGAACGGAATCGCGCCTCGGCCCCAGTATTCGCCCGCGCAGTCGAGCTCCAGGAACTGCTCGTGCGCGCCCACATCACCCACCAGCACATTGAGCGGGTAGTACGGCTCGAAATCATTCGGCTCGGACTTGCTCATCGCGACGATCGGCCGTTCGGTCTCCTCCAGCGCCGCGCGCAGATACGGGATCTCGTAGCCCTTGTGGTAGAAGGTCCGCACGTAGACCTGCTTGCCGAACTCGTCCATCACGACCCGCGAGACCGCCTCGATCATCGCCTTGTACTTTTCCTTGATCGCGGCGAATCGCAGCGGCGCACAGGACGGCAGGATCGCGGCCAGCTCGGTGGGCGCGCTGCCGAAGCTGATCATCACGCCATCGATCTCCGGCGCGGCCGTCATCGCGTCGCGATAGGCCTGCATCTTCGCCTGCATGTCGTCCCCGTCGAGGTCGAAGCAGTAGGTGAAGGTGTCGTCGGTGTTCAGCTCCTGCATCCACACGATCGCCTGGCCGCCCTGGGCGTGGATCGCGTCGGCGAGCACGCGCACGCGATCCACCACCTCCGGCTCGTTCTGGAACTGGTCCACCCGCGTGACGATGCGGTGCGAGAGCTGCACGTGAGTGACGCCGAAGTCACGCATCCGGCCGATCACGGACAGGTTGTAGTCCATGTCGTTCTGCGTGAGCGTCCAACCGTGAAACGGCAACGGCTCGGCGGCCGATGCCGGATGCGTCAGCAAACCGACCGCGGCCAGCACGCCTGAAAGAAGGGAAAGACCCGGACGTCTCATTTCTGCGAACCCGTTGCGACTGACGCGAGCCGATCGGGTCGGGAGTGGGCACGGCACACACCTGGCGGCCCCGGTCGGCGCATCTGGAATCAAGACAAGCCGTTCATCCTGCTCCACCGATGTGACACCACGAAGAAACGGGGTCGACCACGCCGTTTTTGGTGATTCCACCGATGCCTGTCGCGCGGAGGAACGGTTCAATGCGGGGCATTCGCCGGACCCGGGAAATCGGTCCCGCCGGCATCCCGACTGCATCCGGAGCGTTCGTGTCACCGCCCGACGAAATCAACTCGCCCCAGCCTCACCCGACCGCCACGCGGCCGCGCGCCGAGTGTCCTTCGTGAGTCGGTGGCCACAACGGGCGCACCGGGCCCTGCTCGCCGGACCGGTTGCCGCGATCAGCTCGCTGGCGACCCTGGTCGCGCTGGCCCGTTGCCTGCCGCCGGGTGACGGCGGCGCGGACGGCATCGCCATCGCCATGATCCTGTTGCCGGTGATCTGGGCCGGCGCGTTTCTGTACGCGCTGCTGGCGCCGGCGCTGTGGCGGGTCTGGCTCGTGCTGCT
>NZ_CAXFCL010000252.1:0-3890 GCF_964000955.1 uncultured Abyssibacter sp. | reverse complement strand
GCCTGCCTGGGCGTCGACCAGGCCATCCCGGCATCGATGCAGGCCGACGTGATCGATGAGGACACGGCGGCCGGTGGCGGCGGGCGCGCGGGCCTCTACTTCGGGCTTTGGGGGCTGGCGACCAAGCTGGCCATCGCGCTGGGCGTGGGCCTGGCGTTTCCGGTGCTCGAGCTGGCCGGTTTCGATGCCAGGATCGACAACGACGCCACCGCGCTGTGGACGCTGAGCCTGCTCTACGCGGTGCTGCCGGTGATCATCAAGCTGTGCGTGGTGCCGGTGGTGTGGAACTTCCCGCTGGACCGCCATCGCCACGCCGAACTGCGCTCGGCCATCGGCTGAGCCACGCTCATCAGCGATGCGACGCTGTCACCGGTCCGTCCCGAACACCGATTCGGTCAGATCGGACAGCTCAGCGGCCAGATATTCCGGAGTAATGCGGTTGGCGGGCAGACGCAGGTCCTGATGCCCGTGCTCGGATTGCTTGAGCACGCCGAACTCGTCCTCGGCCACGTGCTTGATCTCAATGTACCCGGAATTCCACGGCACCAGGTTGGCCATGGTCGTGGCGAAACGGACGGAGGCCTGCCCGAACAGCAGCTTGCCGGCGCTGCTCGCCGCCGGAGCGACGTCGTGCTTGACCTCGGCGACATAACCGACCCGCTCGGCGGCCTTCGCCACCTCCCGGAACAGGGGTTCTACAACGGTCACGAGCAATTCGTGAGCGGCCTCCGCATCGGCGGCGAGCCGCGCCCTGGCGCGCGCCATTTCCTCCTGCTCCCGTTGTCGCTTCTCGTCGTCAGCGTCTTTCAGCTCCCTGAAATGCCGGTCCCAATCCGTTTGCGCGGTGTCGATGAGTGAATTCACAGCCCTGGCCGATTGCAATGATCCGAGTGAACGCCATGCGTACGCCGCCAAACGGGCGACGTGCTGGCAAAGTGATAACCGCGCCAGCCCTGAACAGGCGTTGAACGCGTCGAGGATAAGGCGGCGGCCAATCCTGGCTTGCGACCGGCGACCAACGTGCGGGCACGCCGGCTGAGCGGCCACATCGCGTTAACATTCCAGGCATGACCGACTCGCCAACGAACTACTCGCTGGACGCCGACACAACCCTCGACCGGCTCGCGAAAACCGACCGACTGCTGATCATTCAGGACCTGGACGGCGTCTGCATGGGGCTGGTGCGCGATCCGCTGACCCGCCGCATGGAGCGCCGCTACATCGAGGCCGCGCGCCGGCTGGACGGCGGGTTCTACGTGCTGACCAACGGCGAACACATCGGCCGGCGCGGCGTGAACCGAATCGTCGAGCAAGCCATGGACGCGGCGCATCACGCCGGCGAACGGGGCCTTTACCTGCCCGGCCTGGCGGCCGGCGGCGTGCAGTTGCAGGACCGCCATGGCGCGGTCACCCACCCCGGCGTCAGCGACGCGGAGCTGGCCTTTCTGCAAGCGGTGCCGGCCAAGGCCGAGCGGTTTCTGATCGACCTGCTCACGCGGCCGCCATTCGACCTGACGGAGGCGGACGCGACAGCGCTGGCGGCCACCTGCGTGCTGGACAACCCGGCCTCGCCGACCGTGAACCTGAACCCGCTGCATCATCGGTTCGGCGATGTGCCCGAGCACTACGTCACCGCCCAGCGCGAGACCGTGGCATTCGTCGACGGGCTGCTGCGTCAGGCGGCGGACGCCGGCCTCGCCGGTGCCTTCTTCGTTCACTACGCGCCGAATCTCGGTCGCGGTGCGGACGGACTCGAGCGCGTAAAATTCGCCGATGGCGACAACGCCGGCACCACCGACTTCCAGTTCATGATCCGGGGCGCGATCAAGGAAGTCGGCGTGCTGGTGATTCTCAATCACTACTTCCACCGGCTCACCGGAGACTGGCCGCTGGGCGAGTCATTCAACGCCCGCGAGGCGCCGCAAAGCCACGACGAACTGCTGGCGCTGGCGAAGAAGCGCTTCGATCCGAAACTGATGCCGCGCATCGTTGGCGTCGGCGACACGCTCACGTCCTATCCGGAGACCGACGGCGACACGGTTCGCCATCAACGCGGCGGCAGCGATCGCGGCTTTCTGACCCTGGTCCAGGAGCTGGGGCAGGCCTTCGGCACCGACAACGTAGTGATTTACGTGGACAGCAGCACCGGCGAGGTCCGGCGCCCGGGCGTGGATGAAGCGCGTCTGCGCCAGGCAACCGGAGATCCGGCCAGGGCCGTGGCCGCGCTGGAAGGCATCAGCGATGCCGACGACCCGCTACGACCGAACCTGATCCTGCCCGGCGGACATCCGCAGTATGTCGACTGGTTCTGCGCGCTGGCGGAGCGGCGTCAGACACTCGCGCCGACGTGATCGTCGGCCCGACGCCCGAAATTCGCGTCGTCGTTGGCGGCGGGCCGCCGCAGAATCTCCCGCTGCGAACGCATGCGCCGGAACGCTTCGATCCAGTCGGACGGCTTCGGCAGCGATGGCGGGGCATAGACGATCATCGCGCCGTGTTCCGTCAGCTCCAGCAGCAGCCCGTCACTGTCCACATGCGTTCTGAACACCTCACCCTGCACCAGCGATGACAGGGCGTCGGTGAAGTCCGACTGCCGCACCCGCATGTCGCCGAGCTTGGCGCGAATCGTCGACATGTGAATGCGACCTCCCGGGGGAATCGAGTAGGCGTTGACGGTGTCGATGATGGCGTTGCGGACGGCGGCGATCGCGGCAAGCGCTTTGTCCATGACGAATTCCTCCGGAGCGGGACAACGGGCGACTTGTTGGCTATCGGCCGGACGCGGACGAGCTTGACCCCGGTGACCAACGCCTCAGGCAGCGGGCGGTTGCTCACCCCGGCGGTAGGCGTCGATCCGGTCCCGCATCGCCGCCCAGCGCTCAAGACTTTCCGGTGGCCAGAGTTCATCGCGGTCGTAGTAGATGTCCATCACCGGCGCATCGCCGGACAGCCGCAGCCAGGGCTGTTTCGACTCGGCGAAGATGTGCACGTCCGGTGGCCAGCGATCCGGCGCGTCCAGCGTGCCGACCCGGACGAAGCTGATCAGCGATCCGGCGCCTGCATAGTGGCTCCACAGCGCGACGTGGCAGTCCGGGCAGCGGAGCACGTCCTGTCCCTTGCCGCTGTTCGACGGCGTGTGCACGCAGACCGGCTCGCCTCGCAACACCGTCACGCGATCGGACTCGATCATCGCGTTCAACGCGAACGCCGCGCCGCTCTCCCGCTGGCACCAGCGGCAATGACAGCAGTGCACGAACAGCGGGGCCGATGTCAGGCGGTAGCGGACACGGCCACAGGTACAGCCCCCGTCGATCGAGCCGGACGATGCCTCGCCCTGCTCAGTGTTCATGGACGTCTTCCGTCAGATGCTGGTCGAAAAACGCCAGCGTCCGCTCCCAGGCGATCTTCCCGTCGCGGGTGCCGCGGCCGGCGGAACGGAAGCCGTGCGGAATGTTGTAGACATTGGCATCCAGGCGATCACCCAGCAGCTCCTTCAGCCGCTCACGTCGCTTCTTCGGACAGAACGGGTCGACCCGGCTCCAGTGCCCCTGCATCCGCTTGACCGACGCCAAACCGTCCTCTTCCTGGAACGGCAGGCCCGCGCCCTGCAGCCCGAACGAGTGGTGGTAAACCACCGGCGCCTCCATGTCATCGCGCATCGCCGCCTGAATCACGAACCCGCCAGTCAGACACATGCCGATGATCCCGAGGCGGCCGTTGCAGACATCGTCCTGCTTCAACTGGTCGAGCAGCGCGTCGATTTCGCGATAAAGCGGACTCGACGCCGAATTGATCCGGCCGACGGAGCGGACCGCCGCCCGGACGCAGTAGTCGATGGCCCTGCCGCTGAACAGGTCCGGCAGCCAGACCACATAGCCGCGACTGGCCAG
>NZ_CAXFCL010000251.1:0-7208 GCF_964000955.1 uncultured Abyssibacter sp. | reverse complement strand
TTCTCCACCGCGCCCGGATCGCCGCGGCCGGAAAACTGTTCCAGCAACTGCGCCAGCGCGCTGACATTCGCCGGCTTGGTGAAAAACGCGTCGGCGCCGGAATCGACCGCCCAGCGGCGGGCGCGGACATCGGTGCGCTGCGACAGGTAGACCAGACCGGGCTTGTAGCGCAGCCGGGCAACCATCGCCTCGGCGATCTGGAAGCCGTAGTCCTCGCCCTCGGTGAACATCAGATCCATCAGAATCGCCGACGGCCGGATGGTCGTGACCCGTTCCATCGCCGCGAAGGGATCGCTGAACCCGCTGACATCGAAGCCGACCGCCATCAACTGGCGGCTGAGGATGTCGACCATCGCCGGATCGTCATCCACCAGAATCACGCGCGGCATCTCGCGCAGCCGGCGCTGCTCCGCCTCACGCACCTGCTCCGCGTGGGGATCACCGGGCGGCGGGCGGCGGATGCAGGCGTCGAGCTCACGCAGCAGCCGATCGAAATGATCGACCACGGTCGTGGGCGCGGTGCTGCTGTCCCGGAACTGGAGTACCTGATCGAGCATCCGCGCCGCATCGCCCAGCTCGGTGAAGCCGTAGGATGCCGCCGAACCGGCCATGCGATGGACCAGCAGCTTGAACGCGGCGGTGCCCTCCTCCGACCAGTCGTCCTCGGCCGCCGCCGCGTGGGCCGCGACCAGATCGGTCCGCTTTTTGGTCAGCGAAGCGTGATAGCGCTGGACAAGCTGAGTCAGAGCAGCACGCGCATCAGCATTAAGCATGGAACCTCCAACCCGAAACACTGCCGCAGAGTCTGGCAACCCCCGGGTGAAGTGTCAGTGAACCGTCATTGTGCCGGCGATTAACGGGAGTTTCATCGCCGACGGAAGGTACCCGAGTCAGAACCCGATTCTGACGACCAGTCGCGAGACCCAGACGGCGTAGGAATCCCCCGCCACGTTCGAATCCCGGATTTCGCGCTCGCCGGACAGCCGCACACCCAGCCGCTCCAGCGGCTGCCAGATCATCGTGAGCTGGCCGCTGCGGAGGTCGTCCTTCTGCGCCGGTACGCCGGTTGCCGTGCCCGCCTCGGATTCGTAGCGGATCGCCCGCCATTCCCCCTCCAGCAGGAACTGCGTCTTGACTGACCAGCGCCATTCGATGCTGCTGCCGATGCCACTGTCGGTGGCGAAGTTGGCGTCCACCCGTTCGGTGGACCAGACCCGCCGGAACGCATTGAGCGACACGCGGGTGCGTCCGCTGATGTCGCGGCGGTAGTTGAGCCGGCCGGTGACGCCGGAGAAGTCGCGATCGGAAAACGGCGTCTGTTCGCGACGGGTCACGCCGATCGCGCCGTCGAAACTGGAGATCGCGGACGGTGTCCAGCGCGCGCGCAACTCGCCAGTGTATTGATCATAGGCCGTCGCCAGCCCCGCGCCGGTGGTCGCATCACGGTGCGGGTATTCCCCGTCCCGGTAGGTCAGCGCAAGACCGAGCTGGCCGACCGGGTCGCGGCGGTAGAAGCCGGCCAGGTCGAAGGCGTATTCATCCAGATCGAAGGCCGCGTTGGCCGGGTCCGAACCCGAGCGGGACGTGAACACCGAACTGAGTTCGACATGCCAGATCGAACTCAGGTGGTAGGCGCCGGCCAGTTCATAGCGTCGGTTCAGCGTGAACGACTGCTCGGCGCTGTCGCGGTAGCGAAAGTCATCCTGAGCGCGGTCCGCCGACGCCTGCACCAGACCGTCGAACCGCCGACCCCATTGCCAGTTCCACCGGCCGTCGACCTCGTAGGCCGTGTGGTTCAACTGCTCCAGCTCGTGGTACTGAAACCGCTGCACCAGACCGGTCAGATTCATCGATTGCAGTCCTGGCTCGAACTCACCGGTAAGCCCCACGGTCGCGATGCCGATGCCGTCGCCCATCCGCGTGCTGCCGTCCGGGCTCTGCGCGCTCAGGTCGGCCGCGTTCTCCGCCCGGAACACGTTGTCGTCATAAATCGCTTCCAGCACCGCGAACGGTGACAGGTCAAACAACTGGGCCTGGGCCGGCGTCACCGCGCCCAGCAACAGCAAGCCGCCGAGGAAGCCGCGAGCGAAGTGTCCGCGCAGCGCATGTCGGGCGCCGCTAATAGGCATTCTCGTCTTTGAAGATCATGATCAGTGTCATCACGACGATCTTCAGGTCCATCACCGGAGACCAGTTGCGGATGTACTGAAGGTCGTACTCGATGCGCTTTTCCATGCGGTCGAGGGTCTGGGTCTCGCCACGATAACCGTTGACCTGCGCCCAGCCCGTCACGCCCGGCTTGACCTTGTGCCGCGACATGTAGCCCTGGATGGCGCGCCGGTAGAACTCGTTGTGCGCCACCGCGTGCGGCCGCGGCCCGACGATCGACATATCGCCCTTGAGCACGGTCCAGAACTGCGGCCACTCGTCCAGCGACGTGCGCCGAAGGAACCGCCCGACACGGGTGACGCGCGGATCCGTCCGGCTGACCTGCTCGATCTTGTCGTCGTTCTCCATCACCGACATGCTGCGGAACTTGTGGACATCAAACTCCTCGCCGTTGAGCCCGTACCGGTGCTGGCGAAAGATGATCGGCCCCTTGGAGTCGAGCTTGATCGCCAGCGCGATCAGTGCCATCAGCGGCAGGCTGAGAACCAGCATCGTCAGTGAAAACGCGATATCGAACACGCGCTTGAGGATGCCGTCGACGCCATAGAACGGCGTATCGATCACCTCCAGCACCGGAATGCCTTCGATGTCGTAGATTTGCGCGGACATCATGGTGAAGATCTCCCCCGCCGGCACGTAGAACACCGACGCCGTGGTGTCCCCCAGCTCGTTGATCACACTTAGACCGCGATCGTAGGCACCCTCGGGCAGGCAGACGAAGACCACCTCGACCTTGTTGCGCCGGACATACGAGGCGGCCTCGGCGGCCTTGCCGAGATGTTCCACGTTCTCCAGCACGCCGCCGGTGCGGGCGGGTTCGCGGTCCTCGAAGTAGCCGACAAAACGATAGCCGGCATCCGGCAGCCGTTGCACCAGGCGTCTGGCGGCGTTGTTGACGAACAACACGACCGCGGTGCGTTGACGGCTGAGGCCGGGAAAGACCCGCAGCAAGCCGTAGCGCAGGATGATGTGCGCGACCAGCATGCAGATCGGTACGGCGGTGAACCACAGCGCGAGCACGCGCCGCGACAGCTCGTCGCCGATCTGCGCGAAAAAGCCTGCCATGATCAGGAAGGTGATCAGCAGCAGCCAGCGCCACAGCAGACGTGCGCCCAATGAGCCCGGGCGTCCCAACTGCCAGGCCGCCGTCCAGGGAACACCGCGCATCCCCACGAAGGCCAGCGCGCCGGCGATAAGCCCCGCGGCCTGATAAAGGCCGCTGAACGATTCGTTCAGAGCCAGACAGGAAGCGCCGAGCACAGCGTAGACCAGGACCGCGTACGCCACCCCATCGAGCATCCCCGTGCGGGCGCTCATCTGTGCCATCAAGACTCCCGTGGTTCCTTGTTCTATGAGTCGGTGCCGTGCCGTTACGCCGCCACGTCATGGTGACGGGATACCCCAGGCACTTCGAACAGCCCGCCGCGATCGCGTGATTCGGCCGTCACCGAATCCGATACGCGCGCGCCCATGGCGTCCGCACCGGGCCAATCATCGCAGACCAGACGCAATTGCGTCACTATTAGCCGGGTCACGCCACCGAACCGTCATGTCTCAAGCCAGCACCTCCGCCCCCGCGGCCATTCCCGATTCGCTGCAACCCGCGGTCATCAGCATTCCGCAACTCACCGCGATGCTGCTCGCCCGCTGGAAGCTGATCGTCATTCTGGGGCTCGGCTGCGCCCTCGTCGCGGCGGTGCTGAGCAAGCTCGTGCTGCCGAAAAGCTATACCGCCATCGCGACGGTGATGGTCGACTTCGAGGTCAACGACCCGCTGTCCCGACGCGAGTTTCCGGTGCACCTGACGGCGAGCTACATGGCCACGCAAATGGAGTTCATCCGCAGCCCGGAAGTGCTGGGCGCGGCGATCGATGAACTGGGCTGGGCATCGGACCCGGAACGGCTGGCCGGACTGCCCGGCCAGGACACCCCGGAGCACCGCCAAGCCTGGCTCCGCACCCAGATGGCGGAAAGCCTGTCGATCCGGCAGGGAGATGAAAGCCGTTTCATTTATATCTCCTTCACCGCCGAAACGGCCGAAGATGCCGCGCGCGGAGCCAACACGGTGGCGCGCAGCTACGTGCAGGCACAACAGGCCAAGCAGCAGGGCCCGGCCCGCGAGCGCGCGATCCAGGTGGAGAAGAAGCTGGAGACCCTGCGCGAACGAGTGGACAAGGCCGAGCAGCAGGTGGCCAAATTCCGGGATTCCTCCGGCCTGATCGAACTGGACAGCGACAACCGCGATCAGCAGCAACAACTCGTCGACCTGGAACGCCGGCTGTCCGAGGCCCGGGTCAGGCGCCGCGAGGCACAGCAGCGTCTGAACTACGCCATCAACTCGAATACCGCCGTCCTCGGGTCCCAGTTGATCCAGGAGATGAAGCGACAGGTCTCGACCCTGGAGGCGCGGCTCGCCGACCTGTCCACGACGCTGGGCCCCCGGCATCCGGACTACATCGCGCTCAACAACGAACTGAGCGCGGCCCGTCATCGTCTCAGCATCGAACTGGACAACTACGTGAACAACGCCAGGGCGGAGCTTTCGGCCGCACGGGCCCAGGAACGCGGCCTGGAGACCGAGCGCGACAACCTGAAAGCCGGGCTGCGTAGCGACCAGTCGACCAAGGAGGCCGGCGCCCAGTACCTGCGCGAGTTGAACACCGCCAAGCAGCTTTATGCCCAGGCACTGAACGAGTACGACACCGTCCTGCTCGGGGCCGGCACCGAATACTCCAACGCCAGCCTAGCCAGCCCGGCGCAGCCCCCCCTCCGGCCCACCGGGCCCAAGGCGAAGGTCAACACCATCGCCGGCGGATTGCTGGGCGGGTTCCTCGGTCTGGCGCTGGCGCTGCTGCTGGAGTTCTCCAGGCGACGCGTGCGCTGCAGAGCCGATGTCGAGCGGGAGCTGAATCTGCCGGTGCTCGGCGACCTGACCCGCAAGACCTCCGGCTGGCCGCCCAACCTGAACTTTCTGAGCCGCCGGCCGAGCTGATCGACCGGTCCGCGGATTTCTGATGCCGCCCACCTCAATCCATGTGGACCGCACGTTCTGGCGCATGAGCACGCTGCTGCTCGTCATCACCGTGGTGTTCCTGAACATACCCGCCGGCTTCGCCTGGCAACCGGTCGGCCTCAGCGACGGCACGGATACCAACCCCCTGCTCCGCCGGCTGCAATGGCTGCCGTTGTGGGGGCTCGCGGCGTGGATGATCACCCAGCGCATGGGCGTGGCCTCGCTGCTGCTGCGCCGGGCCAATCCCTTTCTCGTCGGCTTCTACCTGTGGGCGGCCATGTCGCTGGCATGGAGCGATCAGCTCGTTGGCTCGATCAACCGGCTCATCCAGCTTTACGCCATCCTGATGATCGCCGCGGCGTTCTGTGTCGCGAGCTGGGGGCGTTACCGCTTCGAACTGGTCACGCTGCGCGTGCTGCTCTGGCTGCTGGTGATCTCATTGATCATGGTCGTTGTAGTACCGCGTTACGCGGTCCACAACGATCTCGGATTGCAGGGCGAATGGGCGGGCATCACCACCCACAAGAACAAGCTGGGGCTCGTGTTTTCCGTCGCCATGATGCTCGCTACGTTCGCCTATGCATCGCGCTTCATCTCGCTGACCCGATTCCTGGCATCCGCCGCGCTGATCGGCGTCATTGCCATGGGATGCAGCTCGACCACGTCGATCGTGCTGGCGGTGCTCACCTCCGCCATCGTCTGGCTGACCATCCGCTCACCACTGGATGCCGACGGCAAGCTGCCGGCGCTGGCGGCTCTGGGCATCATCCTCGTCGGAACGCCCTACCTGATCGCGACACTGCTTTCAGCGCCCCCGACGATGATCGACATTCTCACTCCGGTGACCGATGCGCTGGGCAAGGACATCACATTCACCGGGCGCAGCGAGCTGTGGGGGCTGGTTCTGAGCGAGGCCAACCGCCATCCGATCATCGGGCGCGGTTATGGCTCATTCTGGCTGGGCCCCGGCGGGCCGTCTCAGTGGATCAGCGATCTGCTCAACTGGATTCCCTATCAGTCGCACAACGGCTACATCGACATCTACAACCAGCTCGGCCTGATCGGGCTGGGGCTGCTGCTCGGCTTTTTCGTCTGGCACTTCCGCCAGATCTGGCAGATCTGGCGTCATGATCGCCCCACGGCGGCGCTGCATCTCGGCCTGGTGATCTACGCGATCATCTCCAATATCACCGAGACCTCGATGTTCAGGCCGCCAAGCTGGATCGGCAGCCTGCTGGTGTTCTCCTCCGTCGTGCTCTCGCGCACCCAGCTTCAGCTTGAATTCGACGCGGCGATGCAGCGAATGCAACACGCGGACACAGCCGCCACCACGCACCGGCAGGAAACCTAGCTTCGACAACCCGGGACAGGCTCGGCGCGCTCAGGAACCGGAACCCGGCGCGTATTCCTCGTAGCGATAGGCCGAGAACGCGGCCAGCTTGCCTGCCTGCGCGTAGCCCTTGCAGAGCCATTGCGCGGACCGCGTGCGACTGAACGGCAGCAGCAAGGCGGCGGCGACAAAGCAGACACACAGCGCAATCACGCTGCGAATCAGGAATGCGAGCTTGTGCGCCGCGCCGACCTCGCCGAATCGCCCGTTCAGCTTGTTCTGGGCGTAGTTCTGGCCGCCGCGAAACGCGCGCATGCGCAGCCATCGCAGATTCTGCCGCGAGGCCGGCACCGGCTCGACGACCTCGGCCTCGTCGCACCAGACGAAGCTCATCCCGGTGCCGGCCAGACGCGACAGAAAATCGGAGTCTTCCCCACCGGTCTTGCCGAACACCGGATCGAAGTGGATGCCCGCGGCATCGACCGGCGGCCTGTGCAGCAGCAGGTTGCTGGTGCGCAGCTCGTTCCTGGGCACCGGCGTGCCGGTCGCGTGCCGGTTGCGGTCGTAGAATCCGCCCCGGCGCAGCCATGCCGGCGCCGTGTCGGGCAGCGGCGCGATCACCGGCCCCAGCACACCGTCGGCCGCATATCGTTCGGCTGCGCCGGCCATCCGTTCCAGCCACTGCGGCGGCGCCCA